>QYQL01000123.1 GCA_007280915.1 Verrucomicrobiaceae bacterium
ATCCCGGACCATGCGTCCGATCCCTGTCTGGTGGGGGTAGAGCCCCGTCAGCAATGAAGCGCGTGTGGGACAGCAGCGTCCGGTATTGTAGAATTGCGTGAAGCGCAGACCGTTGGCCGCAAGCGCGTCGAGATTCGGCGTGCTGATCTCCGAACCGTAGCAACCGATGTCGGAAAAACCCATGTCGTCCGCAAGGATGACAACAATGTCGGGCCTGTCGGCGGCGGAGAGCGTCCCAACCAAGGCAAGGAAGGTTGCTGCGAGCAGTCTGAAGAGATGCAAAGTCACGGGAAAATACCGGGGTGGTTTTCTCACGGCCGGGATTTTTTGATTTCCCCGTATTTTGCCGCCATGCGGATGCCGATTTCGTTGGCGCTGGCGGTATTGTAGTGTCCTTTGTCGCCAATGTGGCCTTTCAGATCACGGGTGTCCACACAGGCGGTGTCCGGGCAGACATTCGGCAGGGCAAGCAAGGCTTCATTGAGAAGTGTCTTGCCGGTCGGGTGCGCAGGAGGAGTGCTGCCAAACTCGCCGATCGTGGCGGCGATAAAAGGCAAATTCGGCACGCCGAAATCGGCACGAAGATCATCTATCAGTCGCACCAGACGGCTCTGGTAGGTCGGCTGTGAGTCCGGTTTCGTATCGGCCTCTCCTTGGAGCCACAATACCCCTTTGAGAACAACGGGCACGGAGCTTTTTGTCCCGAGCGCCAGACGGGCACGGCGAACAGCATTTTCATAAAGTTTCCCACCCTTCATCCATGCCGAGAGACTGGTGCCGCCGACAGCGCAGGGAAGGAGCCCAATCACAACCTTCGGATCCCTCTCCGCGATTGCCGAGGCAAAGGCCAGCCCCGGCCCCACGCCTTCGTTGCCTGCCCCTTCGAAGGTCACGGGATCTCCGACAAGATGCAACGGATGCTGCGCGAGATACCATTGGTCGTTCTTCAGGTGCATCATGAGGATGCGCGGGTTCAGAGTTTGCTCCGCAGGCACCTCGCCGCGGCCCTTCATATTCGACTGCCCCATGAGCAGGAAGAGTTCGATGCGATCTATCCCCCCGGGAGGTTTCGAAAGGTCTGCCGGAGTCAACGGCTTGGCGGCTTGCGCCGGAATGAGAGCGGCAAAAATGAGAATGGAAAGGATTTTCATGGAATGGCTTTTTCTTCGGAAATTGAGCTATCGCTTGGAAACATCCAGCACCACCCGGAATCCGTAGTAGTCATGGCGGGTTCCGTGTCCGCCGCGACGGCGGAGCGACGACAGCAGCGGGTCTTTGTGATAATTGCGCCACCCGCCACCACGCAGCACCAGCCATTCATCCGAATCTGGTTTGAATTTGTCCCGGCACCACTCCCACACATTGCCGCCAAGATCGAAAATCCCCAAACTGTTCGGTTTGTAACTCGCGACCGCTGCGGTAAACAACACCCCGTCGTTGTAATCGGGGATCAATGTCCAATCCTCCTTGAGTTCCAACATCTTTGCCCCGGCATGTCCGGCGGCGGTATTCCACTCCTGTCCCATGTAATTCCCGGCTCCGGCTTCGGGTTTTCCACGTCCCCAGGGAAACACATCCGCAATTTTCATGGATTTGCTCTCCGGACTTTGGTTGGGATCCTCCTGCCGGCCAATCCCCACTGCACAACTCCATTCGTGATCGGTGGGTAAACGGTATTTTTGGCCCTCCTGATCGCTCAGCCAGGTACAATACGCCTGCGCATCATCCCAACTCACATTCACCACAGGATGATTGCCCTCCTGAGGGAACTTTGGCGCACGGTAACCCAACCCCGCCGCGCGATATTGATCCACCGTCATCTCTGTCGTCCCAAACAGCACATCTGTTCCAGGCACGGGAACGAATTTCATTCCAAATGAATTTTTGTACGGATTATTCTTCGTTGCGTCTGCCGGGACATTTGTCTCCGCTCCGGCTCCGGTCGTCAGCGCAAAAAACATGATCGCAAGGAATGGCAACGAGGCTCTCCCAACGGTCCGCATTTTTCCGCACAGAATTTCTGATTTGTTCATAAGGATTTATCCGTATCGGGATTTTTCAGGTAATGGACAGTTGACTGGCATTGCACGTCCCGGCTTGAGTTGCCGATCAACAAGGTGAAAGTCCCCGGCTCGGCTGTCCATGCATGGGTGTCCGCATCCCAGAAAGCCAGGGCTTTCCAATCCAGAGGCATCGTGACCGTCTTGCTTTCTCCGGGTTGGAGGAAGACTTTCTGGAATCCTTTGAGTTCCCGGTACGGACGGACGACGCTGGCCTTGTCATCGTGGACATAAAGTTGCACGACTTCCGCACCCGCCGCTTTGCCGGTATTGGTGACAGTCGCGCTGATGGTGATGGGCTTGTCTTTTGTGATGGTATCCGCTGAAACCCTGGAATCCGAGATCTTGAAGGTGGTGTAGGAGAGTCCGAAGCCGAAGGGGAAGTTCACGGGTTTTTTCTTCGCCTCATACCAGCGGTAGCCCACGAAAATTCCCTCACCGTAGGAAATATCGAAATTCAGCTCGGGCTTGTCTTTGAGCCTCCACACCGTCTGTCCGTTGACGATATTGTAGCCGTATGCAGGGGAGTCCTTGAAGGATTGTTCCATGCTGAAAGGCAATTTGCCCGATGGTGTTACCTTTCCGGAAAGCACATTTGCCAGCGAGGCACCGTATTCCTGGCCGAGAAAATAGCAATGGACCAGCCCCTTGACCTTTTCGAGCCATGGCATGCTGAACGAAGTGCCGGTGGATGCGATCACAATGACATTGGGATTTTTTGCCGCAATGGTTTCGAACTGCTGCTGGATTTCCTCCGGAAGCTCAAACGGACGGTCGCTTCCTTCATGGTCGCCCATTTCAAAAAAGAAGAGGATACGGTCCGCTTTTTTTATCGCCTCGTCCGACGGGTTCTCTGAGTAACTCACTGTATCGCCGTAAACAACCTTCAATCCGTCGAGGTAATTGACAGGATCAAAGCCGTCGACATAGCCGGATCCTCCTCCGCTGCTGGAATTCCTCACCGCTTTCCCTTTTCCGACGAGCAAAATCTTCTGACCGCTCTGGAGCGGAAGAACTTCGTCGTTTTTCAGCAGAGTCACCGCGGCTTCTCCGATCTGCCGGACGAGTTTCTGGTGCGCGGCATAATCCACCGAATCCGGCGTTCCGGGCAAACGGTTCCAGATGCCCGTTTCGAGCAGCACCCGGAGGGTGGGAGCAATCATCACATCAAGTTTCTTTTCCGTTCCGGCGGGATCTTTCTCCAGTTCGCTGCGCAGGTATTGTCCGAAAGTTTTCATCTGCGGCATGATCAGGTTCTGTCCCGAGCCCGGAATTTTTTCCATATCCCTCGTTCCGCCCCAGTCGCTCATCACCATCCCTTTGTAAGCCAGTTCGCCCCGGAGAATATCTGTCAGCAGTGTGGGGCTCTCGCCGCACTTCTCCCCATTGACCCAGTTGTAGGAAGACATGATGGCTTTGGCCCCGCCTTCGCGGATGGCGGCGGCAAATGCCGGAAGATAGATTTCGTGCAGAGCCCGCTCGCCGATATGGGGATTGCTGTCGGTCCGGAGGAATTCGTTGTTGTTGGCAAGAAAGTGTTTCACCGTTGCCACCACTCCTTCGCTCTGGATGCCTTTGACCTGTTCAACAGCCATCCGTGACGCAAGGTAAGGATCTTCCGAGAAATATTCAAAATTCCGCCCGCAGGTGGATGTGCGGTGAATATTCACCCCCGGTCCCAGCAAAATCGACATCCCCCCGGCCCGGCATTCTTCCCCAATGGCACGGCCGACTTCAAATGCCCACTCCGGTTGCCACGTGGCTGCCAGTGCCGAGGCCACTGGAAATGCCGTGGATTTCTTCAATTGGGTATAATCCCAATCCAAATCTTTGCGAATCTGGATGCCGGCGCTCGTATTGCACATCAGGGCGGGTTTGAGACCGAAGCGTTCATACCCGGGGATGAAAAAAATGTTCAATCCGCTGGTCAGGCGGATTTTTTCCCGCAGGGTCATTCTTTTCAGTAGATCCTGTACCCGTGCATCCGGATCCGCCGAGGGATCCCGGTAGAGCGCATCCTTGGGAACGGGCTCGTACGAGAACGGGCAACTCTCGTTGATATAAATATCAAAAACTTGATACCCATCCCCTTTGCCTTTCAGGCAGTGAATCCGCAAAGCCCGTGCGGTGACCGGAGGATCAATTTTGTTCAGAGTCCAGCCCGCTTTGTACTCCGTCTTGGATTTTCCTTTGAAGGTATTTTGGAAGTCTTTGATGGAAAAGCCCGTTTTCCATGACTTGCCGTCTTCGCTCCATTGGATTTCATAGTCGGATGGGAAATTCTCCCCCCACTCAATTTCCACGGAACGGACTTCGACCGGATACCCGAGATCGAGGGTGATGTCCTGCTCTCCGCCGCTTTTCGACCACCACATCGTTGTCCGGTCGCCGTCCAAAACGGCATTCGCATCTTCCACAAGCAACGGAATCTTTCCGGTCCCCATGCACTGGACTGATCCTGCTTTTGCTGCAGCCGAAGGATCCGTATGGCGGGAAGAACTTGCGACCGCTGTAGTCCCGGTGTTCGTATCAGACGCTGCCATGTCCAACGGCATCAATGACAAAGCTGCCGCAACACAGAATGCCAGCCATAGCGGGGGTTTTCCTGTTCTGGATATTTTCATTCGGGGAAAATCAAAAAACGGTTTCTGCGTGCGGATGTTTCTGTCGGAGGGGCTTCCTCTATTCGAATACGGATTCCCGATGCAGACAACAACCGGAGTAACTGGGAAACAGAGCGGGCCAACATTCGTTGAACATGATTTTAATGGGGGCGGATGGATTCAGAAATAAAACGAAAAAAATCACATTACATTCGCGCCGCTTCTTCCGGAATGGCTATACTTGACGGACACATGGACATTATTGACTTCAAACGATGAAATCGGTGAAACCATCGAAGAAGGAGATGGTGACCTCCCCCTGTTTTTTCTCCACCGATGTCGCAAAAGCGCAGCGGTTTTATCTCGACCTGAATCCCCCTGCAAACCGCCGGTTGATCGTGGTCTGTGGCGGTCTGGAGCACTGCACTTCGGAATACGCCATTCATCGCAGCTCTTTTCCATTTTACTCCATCGAATATGTGGCCCGCGGACACGGCTCGGTGAAACTCGGAAACACTTCCAGTTCCCTGCGACCAGGCCGCGTGTTTTCCTATGGTCCCGGCATTTCGCAAAAAATCACCGTTGATCCATCGGATCCGCTGGTGAAATATTTTGTGGATTTCTCCGGAACCCAGGCCGGCACCCTGCTGCGCTCATGTGGATTGCTTCCGGGCCGTGTCTCGGAAATCTTCCCGGCAACCGCACTGCAACCGCTCTTTGACGAACTCATCCATGCCGGACTCCAGATCCGTCGCGGGAGTGCGGAACTGTGCGCGAAATTGCTGGAGTGCCTGGCGCTTCGGATTTCCCTCTCGCTCGCCCCGATCGAAAGCGCGGAAACCCGTGCCTTTGCGACCTACCAGCGATGCCTGCAGCATATCGACGAGTTCAGCCTACGTTTGCAAACTCTGGAGCAGATCGCGGACGAGTGCCATGTCAGCAGCGCCTACCTCTGCCGCCTGTTCCAACAGTTCGATCACCGGTCGCCCTACCAATACCTTCTCCGTCTGAAAATGAACTTTGCCGTCGAGCGCCTGCAACAACCCGGCGCATTGGTCAAGCAGGTGGCTTCGGAATGCGGGTTCAGTGACCCATTTCATTTTTCCCGTGTATTCCGCTCTGTGTTCGGATTGTCCCCTGCTGGCATCCGCGTCATTCGGTAACAGAACTCCAAGCTGCTCCTCTGTCGAACTCGGGCAATTCAAACTGATCGAACGCGGTTCAGATAGCAAGAGGGGATACGGTGGGCGTGTCCTGTATGGACCAGAGTCGCCCGGCATTCACACCCGCCTTCCCGGTCCCCATGCGGCAAATGTTTTTCCCGCCCATGGACGGCTGGGCATCATTTGCTTCCGACATGGTCGGCCATGAGTGTGGCTCGGGAGGCAAAAAGGGGAAAGAATCGAACCCCAAAGACACTGCCCACTTCTCTGTCCGGCATTCATTGGCCCGCCTTTGAACGCGAGGGTTTCCAAAGCCATCAAGACATGGTAGTAATACACTCATGCTTGAGGATGAATCACACTCGGAGTTCAGCTCTCCCGCCGTGATCCCAACTCAGGATGGGTTGGTCCACATCACCCACCGCTACCGCCGGGAAAAGATCAAACACGTCCTGCGTAGCATATCGGACGGCAAGTGGCCAAAATGATGGGAACTGCCTGGAGGTGGGCGCTCATCGCCTGCATACTGCTGATTTCGTGCACGGGGCGCGCAGAGGTGAAGATGCCAAATCTGTTTTCCGACCACATGGTATTGCAACGCTCTTCCGCCACTCCGGTATGGGGATGGGCCGGAAAAGGAGAGTCTGTCCAAGTTATTCTGGCCGGGATCAAAGCCCAAACCGTGGCGGAAAAGGACGGTAAATGGACAGTGATGCTGGATCTCGCAAATTGCCCCGACGGGCCGCACGAGATGGCGGTCGAAGCGAGGAACAAAACAATCATCCATGATGTGGTCATAGGAGAAGTCTGGCTCGCTTCAGGGCAGTCGAACATGGCGGCGATGTTGAAGAATTCGGGGGATGCAAAGCAGGAAATCATGCGCTCGACGGATTCCCTTTTGAGGGAATTTCACGTTGATGGATCATCGCGGGATGGTTCCAAAGGAAAGTGGACGGTTTGCACCCCCCCGACGACGGGAGACTTTTCTGCCATCGCTTACTATTTCGCAAAATTCCTGCGCGGGAGTGTTGGAAGACCGGTTGGGATCATCAATGCGGCACGCAGTGGCACGGAAATCGAAGCGTGGATGAGCGAGGAGGCCCTGTCCGAAGATTCGGAAATTTCCACCGGGCACAATGCACTCGTCAAGGCCAGGGCAGATTACCCGGAAAAAATAGCGGCATATCAACACGAGTTGGCGGAATGGATGCAAACCCATGATCGCAAGGATCCCGGTTGTGCCAATCCTTCCTCTTTCGCGGCACCGGGAGTTCCGATGGATGGATGGGTTCCCATCACTTTACCCGGCGGGATCGCGGGGACGGGGCTGCCCCGGTTCGGAGCTCTTTGGGTAAAAAAGGACATCGAAATCCCCCTGTCTCTCGTCAACGAAACGGTCAAAATGCAACTGGGTGTCATGGAAGGCTTCGACACCGTCTATTGGAACGGGGAAAAAATTGCAGATACTCCAGCGCAAAATTTTCCGGGGACGGGCTATCACCATTATTACGTTGTTCCCCCCGCTCTGGTACACCCCGGAAAGGCAGTGATTGCGATCCGGGTTTTTTCTCCGTCCGCCACTCCTGCTTTTCTCAGTCTGGCCAGCACGTTCTGGGTGGGGCCTATCAATCTGGCGGGGGAGTGGTTTGCAAAATCGGAGTTCGCCCTGCCTCCTCTGTCCGCAGTCGCAGAGAAGTCTCTGCCCAAGCCTCCTGAAAATTTCAGTGGAGCGGTTGGTGCCGAGCTCTTCGACAGCATCATTGCTCCCATCAAACCGTATCGACTCGCGGGCATTCTCTGGTATCAGGGAGAAAGCAATGCGGGGCGCGCATATCAGTATCGGAAAGCATTCCCGCTTTTGATCAAAGACTGGAGGAGACAATGGGGGAGGGATGATCTCCCATTTTATTTTTGTCAATTGGCCAATTATTTGCCGAAGAGACCCGATCCGGGAGAAAGCGAGTGGGCGGAACTCCGGGAGGCGCAATCCTTGGCCCTCTCTTTGCCTTCCTCCGGCCAGGCGGTTCTCATTGATCTCGGCGAAGCGGGCGACATCCACCCGCGAAATAAAAAAACCGTTGGCGAACGGCTGTCACGACTGGCATTGGCAAACAACTATGGGAAAAATGTTGTTTGGAGCGGCCCGGTTTATGACTCCATAAAGATCGAAGGCAAGACCCTCCGCGTAAAATTTCTGCATGCGGATGGCGGATTGGTCGCCCACCCGGTACCGGCGCGGTACGATGTACGGACATTGGTCGGTGAAACAGCGCCTTTGATTCGCAACAACCCGGATAGCGAACTGGAGGGGTTTGCCATCTGCGGAGCCGATCACAAGTGGGTCTGGGCGGACGCGAAGATTGATGGGGACTCCGTCGTTGTCTGGTCCGACAAAATTTCCTCCCCCATCGCTATCCGCTACGGATGGTCCGACAATCCCACCTGCAATCTTTTCAACGGAGCAGGGCTGCCCGCCGCTCCTTTCCGCACAGATGATTTCCCGGCAATCACCCGCAACGCCGCGTTCGGGAAAAAATGAGATGTTCCCGGAATCTTCAAGATCTGGCGGCGATCTATTTCCGCTCCGGTTACCATGACAGGAATATCTCCGCTGTGTTTTCTGTGGAAGGCAAGAGCAAGTGGATCGAAGGTCCGGATTCTTGCCGGGGTTACGATACGGCTGTTCCAAACATCACAAACAGCATCGGAAAACCCGGCCTATGGCTGCGCAAAAAATTCATCCGGAGCAAGTGCCTTGGTAGTGATACGCATCTCGTCAATATTACCGCTGAAGAATTGTCCGGTATCTTTTCCTCTCTCCCCCATTCTCCGGACATAAGCCCCGACCCCTCCAAACGCGAGTTGTTCTGGAATCGTCGTTATTCCGGGTACGGAGCGCACCCCGATCCTCTTTCCGTTCAAATACAGGGAAATCATTCCATTTTGAAAAACTCCCGCCACATGTTGCCATTCTCCGGAAATGAGCTGGCCCGCGTTGGAAATGACCGCCGCTTTCACCTCATGATCGGCCAAAATCAAAAAACCAACCCTTCCATCCGGTTGGGTTTCCAGAATCACTCCTTCATCCTGACCGGATGACGTCAGTCGCAGAATCGAAGCCTGTCGGATTTCATCCGGTTTGATCCATGCTTCGATTGTCAACTCACTCTTTCCTATCACAAGACCCGCAATAGCAAGCGGGCAGGCAAATCCTCCATCGGCTTCGGAGGCTCCCTCATTCCGCAACAGGAGGGAACCCTTCCCCCCGCCCGGAGCAGGTTCGCCATAAAGAGGTTGTCGCTCCGGCCCTCCTTTGGAAGCGATCTCACCGGCCAATTTTGTTGTGTCCGAACCCTCTTCCGTAAATGGCGTTCCCGGCTCTCCGTCAAAATGCCAGTGGACAGAAGTGCTTTCAAGAGCGCTTGCGCAAGAAAATCCTACAGAAAAAATCACTGCAAAAACGAAACTCTGGCAGCACTTGGACAATGGGGGGAATTTCATTGGGAGGGGGGTGTATTCAAAGAAATTTGTCACGGAGAATCAAGCGGCAACTGTCCATCGCCGGCTTGCCCGGATCGAACTGGGAATATCTTCAAGATCAACAGTCCGGCACCAAAGATCGATGAAGTCCCGGGATAGTTTGTGAATCTCACAATTGCCTCAAGGAACAGACAGAGGATGTCATTTCAACAGTTCCACAAATTTACGGTTGCTCAAACTTGTCTTTCGGCCTGAGTCGACCTTAAGTGGATGGTTTTCTTCTTGAGATTGTGTCGGGTTTCAACAAAACGGACGCTGCCACTTCTGGCACGCATAAGAACGGAATGCGTGACAGCAACCGAACCCTCAACCTCCACCCCACGAAGAAGAGGGCTGTTGCTGATCCCGGTCGCGGCAAAGATAATACACTCCCCGCAGGCGAGATCTCTCGACATGAACTGGGTTTCCAGCCGGTCTCCCCATCCTTGCTTGATCAGAGATTGTTTTTCCGCTTCGTCGCGCGGCCATATCTTGGCCCGCATGCCACCGCCAAGACACCGGAGCCCTGCTGCGGAGAGCACCCCTTCCGGAGCCCCTCCGATTCCGGCATAAAGATCGATATTTGACGTATGCATCGCGGGGGCCAACGCCGCCGCAATGTCACCATCAACAATCATCCTCAAGGCGGCACCTTTCCGTCTTACTGAGTCTATGAGATCCTGATTGCGCAAACGGTCGATCACGCAAACCACAACGTCCCTGACCTCTTTGCCGAGAATGCGCGCGGTGGCATCGATAACCTCCTCAATCGGAGCATCGATATCAATGGGCAGTTTGGGGTCTTTCATCCAGGCCCGACGCACGGCGAGCGGATAAGCCAGCTTTTTGAGATAGAATGCCGGAATGTCCAAAAGGCTCGGAGTATGGGTGTCATTGACCCAGGAAGCAGCAATACAACTCAGAGCCTGTCTGAAAAATGGAAAGATTAGGAATAGCGATTGATCATGACACGGATCATCGCAAGGAAAACCCAAGCGGCGGCGCACTCCGGGGATCGTTCGTAGTCGCGGACCAAGCGGCGATGCTGAACAACCCAGGCGAAAGTCTGCTCGACAATCCAGCGCTTGGGAAGGATGTGGAATCCGGA
>QYQL01000184.1 GCA_007280915.1 Verrucomicrobiaceae bacterium
GATTATGCTCCCACGCTGGAGCTGGATTTTGACTGATTCCACGAAAAGATCCCGACCATGAAAAGTTTGCCTTGATCGCGCTTTGCGCGGGCTCGTTTGCGCGGGCAGGCACCGCGCCGGTCCTCGCGCGGCCTTCGCGTTTTCGGACAGCCCGCCCGGACGGGCAGCAAATCCGCCAGCGGTTTCGTTTGAGAATCGCGGGGATTCGCGTCATGCTTTCTGCTTCATGGATATTGTGTATTTCGATCTCGAGACCCAGCGGACTGCGAATGATGTCGGCGGCTGGGACAAAAAGCACGAGATGGGGATGTCTGTCGGCGTTACCTACAGCTCGGCGGACGACAAATACGAGATCTTCCCGGAGAGCCGTGTGCAGGACCTGATCGGCCGGCTCCAGCGGGCGGACCTGGTCGTTGGCTACAATATTCTGCGTTTCGACTACGAGGTCCTCATGGCTTATACGGTCCTTGATCTACCGGACCAGCTCCGCACGCTCGACCTGCTGATCGACATCGAAAAATCGGTAGGTCACCGGCTGAAGCTCGAGGATGTCGCCCAAGGCACGCTCGGGGTTGGTAAGGTCGCCGAGGGCCTCGATGCCATCCGTTGGTGGCGCGAGGGAAAGGTCATGCAGATCGCGGAATACTGCTGCTTCGATGTGAAAGTCACCAAGCTCGTCCATGAATACGGGGCCGCGCACAAGGAACTCTTTTTCAGCGACCGTTTCGGACGCAAACAACGCATGGAAATCAACTGGAGCTCATGATCCAGCCGCTCAAATCTCCGAAGAACAACTGGTTCCTCTACTGGGTTGATCTGGACGAGCCTCTGCCGTCCGGACAGGACTGGTTTCTGCCCACCATTGTCATCGTCTGCGACAATTCGGGAACCCCGGTGGCGCCGCCGGAGATCCTGGAGGAACTCGACCAGGCGCGGGTGGAAAACTTTCTCTACAAGACATTCGATGAGCTGGGCACTCCCGACCGGCTTTCGGTCGCTGCCAGCGAGGACTGGGATCCCGAGGCGTGGCGCAGCTTTTCGGCGGACTGCAAACTCGACATCCGGCTGCAGGATTTCGACCGCAGGACTCCCGAGGATCTCCGCGCTCTCACGAAGACGCTCGTCATGCGGGTGGGCCGCGAAAAGCAGGGGCCGATGCATGCGCGCGACGTGGCTCGCGGGCTTGTCCGGACCGCCCTGCGCATGCGGTCGCAGGCAAAAAAGTCGGCGCTCTTGAAGCTGGCAGCCGCCCGTGATCCCGACTGCGCGGCCGCCCGGATCGAACTGGCGGATCTGGATTTTCAGGCCGGCAGCTTCAAGGCCTGCCTGCTGGCCTACGAGGAAATCGCCGAGCGCGAATTTTCCAAGTGGTCCGGAAAGCCGGCGTGGTGGATCGATCGCGAGACGCGTCCCTACCTGCGCGCGCTCTACGGCCGGGCGATGACACAGTGGCATCTCGGCCGGTATGCGCCCGCCTCCGCGACGTTGAAGGAACTGTTGGCCCTCAATCCCACCGACCACCAGGGGGCCAGGTTTTTGATCCCGATGCTCCATCTTCTCGCGGAGTCGCCCGAGCGGGCCGCGGCATTCTTTGCGGGGTATCTGGAGAACTACCCGCGCGATTTTTCCGAGCCATCGTTCCTCTTCGGCTGGGCTTTGTGCCTGTCCCTTGAGGGGCGCGAGGTGGAGGCGCGCGGGAAATACATTGAGGGGATTCTGAAAAATATCTACCTGGCACCGATGCTGCTCGAACTGGATGAGCCGCCCAGAAATATCTGGTTCCCGAACGACCGCGCGGAGCCGAACTACGCCGCCGAATTCGTCGAGTCGTATGCCGTGCTGTGGGACCGCGAGCCGGGTGCTCTCCGCCTACTTCGCGAGGTTTACCAGTCCTCCATCCCTCTCATCGAAAAAATCGTCCGGCACCGGGAGCAGATGATGGATTTCCAGGACCAGAGATACGCGCCTGACTACAAGGAGGCCTGGCAGGAACTGGTCCGCGAGGATGAAGCCCTGACTAGGCCGTGACCGGCGGATTTCTCGAAAGCCTTCAGGACGAGTGCGGGGGAAGCATCCCTTTCGACCGCTTCATGGAAGCGGCGCTCTACCATCCGGATTTCGGCTACTACACGAAACGCATCCGAACCGTCGGCGCGCGCGGGGATTTTTCCACCTGGCCGGGGATCGATTCCTCGTTGGCTCGCTCAGTGGCGGCATGGTTGAAACAGAGTCGCCGCCGGCATGTCATCGAAATCGGTGCCGGAACCGGACGCCTGGCAGATGCGGTGCTCGACCGTCTCGGATATGTCCGACGGTGGCGGACGACGTATCACATCGTCGAGGTTTCTCCCGTGCTTCGGGAGGAACAAAAAAACCTCCTGCGGGGGCGAAAGGTTGTCTGGCACGAGGATCTGGCGGAGGCACTCGATGCATCGGGTGGGGAAGCCGACATCTTTTCAAATGAACTTCCGGATGCCTTCCCGTGCCGGGTTTTTGTCCAGAGCGCGGGCTCATGGATGGAGCTCGCTCTGCGGATCGAGGGGAATTCCGCGAGGGAGGTTCTGGTTCCTGCGGAATTGCCCGCTTCCTCCGCTTTGCAGGCGGACCTGCCGGAAGGGTCCCGCGTGGAAGTTCACGAGTCCTATCGGCAATGGATGGAGAAATGGGCGCCGCATTGGAAGGCCGGCCGCATGTTGACGGTGGACTACGGTAGCCCGATGCCCGGGCTCTACCACCGCCGACCGGCGGGCACCCTGCGCGCTTACTCCCACCACCAGCGCCTGCAGGGTCCGGATGTGTATGCCGCGTTCGGGCACCGCGACATCACCGCAGATGTGAATTTCACCGACCTGCAGGTGTGGGGCGAGACACTCGGCTGGCTGACGGGATTTCGCGGAAATCTTGCCTCATTTCTGGAGGGGCAATCGTCTACGCTGCCGGAAGCATTGCGCGGGGCAGGGGAGGCATTCCATGTTCTTTGCCAGTCGCTCCAGCCAAAAGAAAGCGCCTGATCCGGAAGGGGCAAATGACCAAACTCCCCCACCGGGGAATGACCCTGTTCTCAGGGAATTCTCTCTTTGACAAAGGGAGCACCCCCTTTACTTTCCCGCAAATGAACAACCGGTTGCCGACATTAGGAAAATCATGTCGCAGATCAAGATCTGCTTTCCCGCCCTATCGGAATCAGAAACTTGCAAAAGTCAGGAGCCTCCTCGTCGGCCTTGCGGTGATTGCTGCAGGAATGTTCGGAGTGGGTCATGCTCAAAATACCACTTGGACACGGCCAGCCATCGATGGACCGGGGTCATTTGAGGACAACAGCAACTGGAGCAACGGCAGCCCGGCCAATGCAACTTGGTTCATCAACAACGGCGGCACCGCCCAGAAGGGTTCAGGTGGCATTTTTGGTTGGGCCGCCGATGGCTACCTTGGTTACAATGCCACGGAATCCGGTCATCTCCGGATCATCAATGGTGGAGCCATGACGCCCGCAGCTTCCAATCTTGCGGTTGGCTTTGATGGATCCGGCTCGTTGACCATCAACACCGGGGGCAGTCTCACCCACAGGGGTTTGTTTATTGCCGCCAGAACGGGTTCGTTCGGATCGGTTGATATCGACAACGGCAATCTGACAGTCTCGGACGTCGTTCACGTCGGTTACGGTGGCTCGGGGAATCTCACGCTTTCCGGCAACGGCACCATCACGACGGATAAAGCCGACATTGGCGGCTTCACCACTGCGACGGGCACGGCGACAATAACGGACGGCCTCTGGCAGAACACAACTGCGTTTTTTGTCGGAGTCGAGGGCAATGGTTCTCTCGAGGTCAACGCGCAGGGCACGGTCACCAGTCAGAGTCTGTATGTCGGGCACAGCACCGGGGGCACGGGGTCGGTGGCTGTTTCCGGCGGGAATGTCACATTGACCGACACCCTCGCGGTGGGCATTCGGGGCACCGGAAATCTCACCGTTACGAACGGCGGTCAGGTGAACACGAAGTTTTTTCAGGTCGGCCTTGAGTCTGGCTCGTCTGGCACAGCGATCTTGTCTGGCAATGCCTCGTTGACTGCGACTGATTACGTCCAGGTCGGGGTGACCGCCGGCTCTTCGGGCACACTCCATCTTTCGGGCAATGGTTCCTTGAACACACCCGTCATCACGGTTGCGCAGGAATCGGGCTCGACCGGTGTCCTGAACGTCAGCGGAACGATCCTTTCCACCACACAAATCAACGCCGGAAATGGCACCGCGACGGTGAATCTGAATGATGGCACCACGCTGAAAACGGTCTTCCTGTCTGATCTTACCATCAGTGGATTCTCGGCGGGGGAATTCAACCTGAGCGGCAATGTGACCTTCGATAGCGGGCCAGACACGATTTACGTCAACAGCTCCCTCAGCGGCACAGGGAGGCTCATTGCAGACAATAGCTCCGTCACTTTGACGGCCGCCAGCGACTACTCGGGTGGAACAGAGATCCGGGGTAGCTGGGTGGATGTGGATCACGCAAATGCTTTCGGCACCGGCAACGTCACCTTCGTCGACGGCGTGAGCGACAGTGTGATTCAGGGATTGTCCACCACCACGATTGGTTCGGAAGTCCCGAACATTATCGTCGGAGCGAACCAGTCGGCGGGATTCGCAGCCGCGACAGGCACCACCCTCACTGTGGCACCGGGCTCGTTCCAGTTCGGGAACAACGCGACGTTAACGGTCGGCGTCTTCAGTGGAACGAATTCAACAGTTCTCTTTTCTCCAGATAGCGCAACCTCCCTCCAACCCGGCACTGGAGAGGTCATGGTGTATGCTGGAACGCTTCGCGCGGGCAATGCGCAACTTGCTACTATTACATCGCAAGCTGCCACGACGACCGTGTCCACGGGAACTACTCTGGATTTTCAAGACCACCTCGCTGGCGGCGGAATCAACAACCTGCAAGGCAACGGCACGGTGAACCTCGGCTCCAACGCCACCACCATGCTGTCCGTAAACTCCGGGAATTTTTCCGGCACCATCACCGGTGCTGGCGGACTCGTAAAGGCCTCGAGCGGCACCCTGGTCCTCTCCGGCTACAGTCAGTTTACCGGCGGCACGACGGTCGACGGGGGCACGTTAATCGTTAACGGCTCCCTGGCCACCGGGTTGGGACCCGTGGAAGTGAATGCCGGCGGCACGCTGGGCGGCACCGGCTTCGTCGGTCCTGTCACCCTCAACGGCGGCACGCTCTCGCCGGGCAACTCACCGGGAACGTTTTTCCCTACGGAGATTCTCTGGTATGACGGTGTCATCCTTTTTGAACTCGGCCCAACGCCCGCCACGTCCGACTTCATCAATACCGGAAAGCTGGAAGGGTTCGGCTCGACTTACGCATTTACCTTCGTCGACCAGGGGATGGTGAACGGCACCACGTATGACCTTATCAGCTTTGATCCCACACTCGCCGCCGCCATCCCGATCGGGAATTTCAACTTCACCAACACCGGCGGGTTCAACGGCACCTTCAGCTACAGATCCGAATCGGCTAGCACCAGCTACCTGGAGTTCACGGTGATTCCCGAACCCTCCACGTGGGTTTTGCTTTTCTTCGCTGGCGTCCTCTTCGCAGCCCGACGGAAGCGTCCGGCAGCCTGTCGGGCTGAGAAGCAAACGGCAAAAACCGCCGTTCTGTGATTTTGTAGTTTTTGCGATCACTCCTGGAATTTACGGAGCCGGAGGAGTGACCCGGGGCGGAAGACGATTGGATTTTCGTCCGGTGGCGTCTTTTGGATAGCTGCCAGATTACAACACGGGGACGATTGCTTTCCAATGATCGCGCTTTACATGGAAATCCCCGCACGGCGATAGTGTGCGGCTCGCTATGAAAACTGAGATTGGGATCGGACTGGCCGGATTCGGCACAGTGGGCTCGGGGGTTTACAAAAACCTCGTGCGCAACGGCGCATTGATCGAGGAACGCACCGGGGTGGCATTTTGCGTGCGCCGAATCGCGGTGAAGGACGTGAACGAACCGCGCCGGGTAGAGGCCCCGGATGAACTTTTCACCGAGAAGACGGAGGATTTGATCAACGATCCCTCGATTCAGATCGTGATCGAACTGATGGGCGGCATCCAGTTTCCTCTCGGGTTCATCCGCCGCGCCATCGAGGCGGGAAAGACCGTCATCACCGCGAACAAGGCGCTCCTCGCCGAGCACGGGAAGGAAATTTTCGATTTGGCGCAGGAGAAGAATGTCGAAGTCTTTTTCGAGGCGGCGGTCGCGGGCGGGATCCCGATCATCAAGGCCGTCCGCGAGTCGTTCGTCGGAAACCGGTTCGAGTCGATCCACGGGATTTTGAACGGCACGAGCAATTACATCCTGACCCGCATGTCCGACTCCGGCATGGATTTTGCCCCGGC
>QYQL01000019.1 GCA_007280915.1 Verrucomicrobiaceae bacterium
CACAAAGGCCACCTCCTTGAAAGCCTCGACAGAGTGGAGGGCCGCCAGAATTTCCCATTGGAGCAATTCTCGCAGCAAGTTCTCCCCGTGCAGCCCGTTGGCTTTTGCCTGCGCCAAAAATTGCTCTCTCATTCTATCCAGAAAAACATTATTGAGCAAGCGGAGCAGGAGAACACGGAGGACGAACAAAAATCAAACCGCGCGAATCTGTCCCGATGCCAACTATCCTTTTCCCCTCTTCTCTCCGTGCTCTCCGAGTCCTCTGTGGTGAGTATTCGTCGCCGGATCCGGGTTTACCGCCTCCCAAAAGGAATCCGCCGCCCGTTTCAGACGCGGCGAATCAAATTTCCCCGTCAGAATCTGCAGCCCTGCCCGGTTCAAACCCTCCAGAGCCTGGTATCTCATTTCCCGATGTCTTGCCGGGGTCCATTCCCCGCCCGCCCAATACCATGTATCAAGCAACGCTTTTTCCCGCGTCGCCAAAAGCACCGGTTCCCCGCCAAGTTGGACCCGCTCATACCCGCCAAAATATTTTACCTGCCGGTAGCTGAAACGTCCCAATGGCGTGGCCCAGATTTTTTTCCGGGGCGAAATCCTGCAGGCGCTGGTGAATTCCCACACGGCTTCCGGAATCATCCCGTAATAACCCAGTGCCCACAGACCCGAAAGATAGCTAGGCTCCACAATCAAGTTGGCCAAGGACGGCAGCGCCTGCTTCACTCCGGAAAAAACATAAAGCCCGCGACGAACGGTCACCAATTTCCCGGCCCGAACCCATCGGTTCAGTTGCAGCGCCAAATACCCCTTCGCTTCATCAGGGAATAGTTGGCGAAGAAAGGTCGTTGTAAAAAACCTGGAAAAAACAGCTTCTTGAAAAGCGGAATATTTCACACGCCATTTTTATCATTTATGATAAATAAAGCAAACGGTTTTATTGTCGAGCTTGCTTCACAGGAAACCATCTTCGAAAAACAAATTTGAGCCAGATCTTGATGCCGTCGGGTTTGTTAAACCGATGCCTCTCGCCCTGGATGATTTGAAAAACCTTTTGAAACTCCCGTTCCTTCTCGCCTCCCGCCAGCGTCTCAAAGTCCACGAACTGAACGCCGCCGCCAACGAACCGCCGGTTGTTTGGATCTCCCAACAAGACGATCCGCTTATCCGGATTCGTGCGACGGGCAGCCATTAGAGTCCACTTCAAATAGTGGGCCGGTCCATAATGGATGAAAATAATTGGTGAAGAATCCAGATTCATCCGCAAATCCTTTGCATACGGAAAAGATAGACAACGCATTGAGCCGCCTGCGGCAGGATATTGTCAATGCCAGCAACATTGAGCAGAAAATATTTTAAAGCTGGGTCCGGAATTCATCTACGGAGGGATTGTTTAAAACCATCGGCACGTATTACCCGTTTGCTCAGTAGTTTGCGCGCTAAATCGCGGAGTCCCCAGAAGTGGCCAATGCCTGGAAGTAAAAAACGCGGTGCAGGGATAGGATCAAGACCGTTGCGGGAGGCCCAGCGGTTGTATTCGCGGAAGTTGTGCTGGTAGCCTAGATTGGCTTCGGATGTGGCAGCAGCAGATCTTTCATGGGTCACATGGTCGATGTATCCGCGGAGATCTTCATATAACCCGTGTTTTTGCATGCAGCGCGGAATCCACCAATCCACATACGAGGCTCCTAGCATGAGTTTCGGAATATCTTTAGAGAGCACCTCGTCCCAGACCCTCATCGGAATATAAAGCATATCAACCCCGAAAGTAATCTCGCCCGACGGCACCTCGCGTCGGAAAAAGCCATAAACACGTCTAGCATCGGGAACATCAAACGGGTCCCGGGTCAACTCAACGTCGGAATTGCACCAAACAAATGCAGAACCAGTGGTTCGGGCCCGCGCTTGAGTCAGAAGATCTCCGATTGGAACTAACGGACGGCCGCAGGGAAAACGCAGCGCATCGAGCTGATATTTTCCAATGCTCGCCTCCAAGCGCTGCAGAGCAGCCGAGAGGCGTGGCCCTGCGTCATTCATCCAAAGATACGAAACGGTTTTTTTCACTGGGCGTCACCTCGTTTGGATCCGTGCTACATGCGGGAGATCGTTTCCCTCAGCCCGATTCGCCAGGAGTTTGTAACATAGGAAGCGAGTCGCTTCACCAAATTGTCAGAACGTTCCTGCGAAGCAATTAGTGCACGGCGGGTGTAACTGCTTTTCATGGAAGGGTGGATATAAAATGCGTCCAAATCAGGCATCTCTGCCACGAGCAGATAACCGTTGCCGCTGAGTAATTGCCGGAGCGCTCTCGACGGTCGCTCAATAGTGGCAGCCAAAAATCGATGCGTCTGAAAAGGGAATCCAGCGAGCACGCGTTCCTCGGCTCCTTCGACGTCAACGGAAAGATAGTGCACGGTTTGCGGGGAGTTGTATCTTTGCATGATCGCGGCGAGTGTTTCTGTCTTGATGCGTCTCGAAGGGATTGACAGACTTGCGTTATCCGTTTCGTCATCGACAATCCCTCCGTAGAGGCCCTGCCCGTCAGTAAACACGACATCCCTCTCCTCGGAGTCCAAGCAGACGTTAACACAACGGCATGATCTGTTTTTCTTTAGCTTTTCAAAGGAAGTGGGGTCCGCCTCCACGCAAAGTCCAGACCATTTGAACCGACGTTCAAGAGCATATGTATTACTGATATATTTCCCATCCGCGGCACCAATGTCAACAAAGTATCCGCCTCGCATGCCTCCGAAGACATCGTGAATGGCCCAGTAATCCTGTCCTGCCTGTGAGTAGAGTTTTCGTAGCATGATTAATTACGTGCAAGTTTTCTTTGCTGTTTCACGGAAATGTCCAGTTTCTGAGGATTGGCAATAGTGGGACACCTTGCTACAATAAGTCCATCAAAAGAGTAAGACTGCTTGTTGTCCGCGCTACAGAGGATTACATAGCCTGCATCCTGAAGCACTTTGAGACACCTATAATGGCAGGCATCACCGTGAGTGGAGATAAACAAATAATCGATCGCCTGAGCAGCAAGCATTCTTTTCGCCCCCTGGAGCATAAGAAACTCCGCCCCTTGGATATCGGAATGAAGAAGTTGCAATCGGTTAATGCGGTGAAGTTCACAAAAACCGTCAACGGAGATGGTCGAGGCACTCTTAATCTCCGTCGTCGCAACGCTCCCGACGGCGGCGCTGGTGAATGTCGCCTGGAATCCGTTCAGCTTGAAATTCTGCCTGCCCGCTTCGAGATTTCTCGGATCCGGCTCGACCAGAAAACATTTTGCTCCCGAGATCGCCGAGGCGAACCAAAGCGAATAGAACCCCCAGTAGGCTCCAAGCTCCAAGATTGTGGAACCAGGAGCGATGTATGGAAGCACGCCAGCAAAGGCACGCTCTTCCTGGGGCTCGTGAACCCCGCGGTTCTGCACCAGCATGTTCAGAATGCCTGATCCATAATAACCTAGCGCGCGCACCTTAATTCCATTGTGCATAACGACCACCGACCCATAAATATTTCCGGAATCCGGGCACCGTGGTATAAAAGCATTATCAGGACAACTTATGACGTCCCGGATCCTATCTTCCCACTCAGGAGAAATGTCGCTGAGTGCTCTCTTGACGAGGCGGGGATCTTTTAGTGTGCGCCGGGCGTAGCGCGCCATAAAATACAACACAGTCGGTTCAAGCGTGCTCGTTATCTTTTTCGCCAATATTCTGCCTCCTGCTATGATTGGATACACGAGATGAGACCGAATTGGCAGGGGACAGATAGCCCTGAAAGTCAGACGAAATACTCCCGACGGTTCGCCCTCACTACTTTTCATATGCGACTGTTGTCATTCAAGGCAAAAAGAATAATGACATCGATTTATATGTGGCAGATTCCTTATCCTTATCTGCCTCACCAATAGCAACCATCTTCAGCCTGTTCCCAATTTAATGGGCGTTCTATTTCTTCTGGTCGTTTCCATAATGGATTTACATAAAGTGACATTGCTGAGCCGTAAAGCCAACGTGATCCGCTGATCCCAAACAGTGCCTGGGTCGCTCCGCCCATATGGATACAAACTTTACCCAGTTCTTTGATGAATGCCCCAACCGGAAGCCCGTAGGCACCGCAGCCGACAACGGCCACGTCGAAATTCAACCGGCTAACCTTTTCCTTGAGGGTTAAAAGCGCTTCATGCCAAGAGGTGAAGCCATCCGTGTTTTCACAAAGCGTCTGAGGGGGCTTGAGCGTCTGAAGTTGAAATTCAGGAAGAACATTTTTGTCAGCAAAGAGCTCTTTCCTGGCAGTAGCATATTGGTGTTCGATGGAAGAGGCGAACGGATGAACAACAAGAACTTGAAGTCCTTCCAAATATTTGGACCAAGGCACGGGATTATAGTAAGGCTCCAAATCTCGAAGTTCGCAGAGCAATGCGTGCGGAGCATATTTGGTAATAACAGCCTTTTCATAGGGGCACCTCATCAGCCCAAGAATGTCCACGCTTTTCATGGCGGAGGTATATTCCGCGTGGAACCTTTCAAATTGCCCGTCTGTCGCGGGAAAAATCCCGGGCGTATTCCACATTTTTTTTCGGAGCGAGGGGGAAAGCATGCGATTTTTGTCGTAATAACCGATCGAGAAAGTTTCAAACCAACCCAAGCGAGACACAAGAAACGGCTTTTTTTGTGTCAATGCCACAGCTATGCCAGAACATGTTATATGCGGTGTAAGATGGACCGCCAATATTTCGTCAACATCCATCCATGAACGGAAAACACTTTTTATCATTTTAGGAATGAAAGTAGTCATTTATACGGGCACGCGAAAAAGTTCAATATCGAATGACCAGATAACGCCACTAATCCATGTGACAATCAAAATTGCCCTTGAGCTTAAAATGTAATCGGTTCCATTCAAAGTGCTGCCAAAGCTGTTTCAGTAGCGATGGCACGGCAGCTGTTCTAATGATATTCTCCCAGTTCCAAAGTGATTTTAATACTTCGGGATGCGCATTGGGGCGTTGCCCTTTGAAAGTAAGAGTGCAGTGGTCAAGGGCTTCTGAAAATGGCAGTTTGGGATAACCGCAGCGAATGAAAGCGCCGTAGGCCAAAGCGTGGTCCTTTGGTTTTGGTGGCTGGTTGGATGTTGCGACTAAATCAGCTGCTTCTTGAAGATTCTTGGGTTCGTAGACCGCGTCTGTTCCACAATACATCGCGTTGGAAAGAACCATGCACGGTTTCCCCCAATAGGTCGCCTCAATGCCCATCGTTGTCATAAAAACAACGGTTTTTTCGCATTGTTGAAGCAATTCATAACTGGATATGAGGGACTCGGGGGGGATAACAGTCAGGTTATCAAGCAATCCCCATTCCGGGTCCTCCCACCAGCGGACTTGATCTTGTTGAGAATTAGGATGAACTCTCAGATAGAAGTGCATGTTCCTGTCCATTTTGCGGAGGGTCTTCGCGAGCTCCACATACGCTTTTTTTTGATCTTGAAAAGGGCTGCCTTTAAAGAACTCGGGAAGCCCTGCGAACTCACCTTCAGAGCTGCTGAAAATGGCAATATTTCTTTTTGCAGCATCCCACAAATCTGGCAAACAACCTGCTTTCTGGGTTGATACAAATGAATACCACCCTGTCAGTTGCCCCTTCGGGCGTTCTTCAAAAAAGTCACGGGCTTCCCGGACGACATCCGGATCGTGGCGATTTTTTTCCCAGAAATCGTTGATGAGTGGGCCATACCGCAAGGTTTCGTGAACCGATCCATTTTTGACTCGATGCACGCGATCAGGCATTCCCATTCGTTCCTGCATGATGTAATCCGTTTGTGTTTTCTCGCAAGCGCGTATCCAGGCCCTCGGGCAGGCAAATCGTCCGTTAAACACATAGACCATGTCATAGCCATATTGTTCGAGATATTGTATGGCTGTTAAGTATGCTGCTATAAAATCGCGTATCGTATTTCTCACCAGTTCGGCGTGCTTTGCGATACTGAAAGTGGTGCTCCCTGTTGCCGTCACAAGGGATGACAGAATTTCCTGCCCGATTTGCAGGCCATCACACGTGTAGCCCCGCAATTCATCCAACGTGGAGAATTTCGGAATCGTGAATGATTTCATCTGGGCCTTCACTTCTATTGAAATCAACGGTCGTGAGGCGATCGGTGACGACAGGCACTCAACTGCACTTTGCCGCATTCCCATGCAAACCAGGCATTCCGGCAACGCTCTCCCGGGGTTGGCGTCGCAGGCTTTTAGAGAAGCGTCACATTGGAGAACGGAAACCTCATCGCCTGCGGCCAGATGCTCTTCGATAAAATTGCACTCGGCTATGAAATGGCATTGCCATTTCGGATAAAACCCCGTGGAGAGAATTTTCATCAACCGCTGATGTTGGATTTTATGATCATTGAATATTTCTTACCATGCAGAATGCTTCTGCATAACTGCGCCCGATAGAAACGCCCCAGCGCTTCGCTTGGATTGTTAAAGCCTCTGGCGATCTTGGATGTGGGTAGTCTCGTTTTTCAAAAGCGTAACATTCCATGCCCTTTATTTTCGCGCGAATGTTTTTTTCTGTTAGAGAGAAGAATAGATTTGGAAGAAAATGCCTCGGGTCCGTTGGGGATCTCCACTCGGTCCCTGATGGGGTTTCAAATGTTATTATCGCTTTTGTCGTTTCGAAAGCCGTTGGCCTGCATGCCGTGATAACAGCCTCAAATGTTCGCTGGTGATCTACATTCACATCTCCTCCATGGTGCGTGAATATTACGTCTGGAACGAAAGCAGCCTTCTCCTTATCGACAATCTTAATAATATCGAGCAGTGCAACTGTATCAAATCGGTTATCTGGAAAACCATGCACGCTTATCGAGTGGTAGCCAATTGCCTTTTGCGCCATCTTGATGTTTTTGCGATGAATCGCGAGTTCGCTCTTCCATTTATCGACGCTTCGCACATCGCTTCTTGACGTAATTCCCTCTCCCAAAATGACGACACGCGTCTTCACCTGATGTGTCTGTATCAGGTGATGCATCGTCGCCCCTAGCCCGAGCAACTCATCGTCTGGATGTGCAACCACTATCAGTATCCGCTTATTAGAAAACATCATTATCTCCTAAAACAAAATGCCAGTTCTTCCTTTCAAGAAGATTCATGGATGGATGAATAAAACACACGTTTCCGCCATCAGCGATCCTGTATCCAATTGATTCAAACATATTTTTGTCATTTTCACACATCCCGTGGCACCATACGTTTACAAGGTTTGCTTTCTCTTCCAGGGCGTAGCACTCTGCATCTTGAATCAGGCGGAAAATGGAATCGTCATTCATATACGCGAAGTCAACTAGATGCACTTTTCTAATATTGTTTTCAGCATCGAAAAACATTTTATAAACAATATATGCAACAACAGCACCATCTTTAACTACTGCAGAGAACTTGTAAGCAAATATAGGGTTGTTAAAATATCTCCACTTGAAAAGCTGAGCGTCTTTGCGAATGTGGAAATTGTATTTCTTCCACATCTCGTCGTTAAATTGAAGGTTGTGAATATTATCCGCCGTAATGTTCACAATGTCCCGGTTTGCTTTTATTTTATATTGAAAGCTTGTTTTCTGCAGGAATTGAAGCGACTCGATCGGCTCTCCTAGGACTCTTTTGATATTCTTGATTGATATCGTATTTATAGAGTTTGGCGTGGCCAATATGAAGTCACTCATTTCATTTGCGACTGCATATTCACTGATTTGAGAAGAGAGGCCGCGCCTTTGATACTCAGGAGCCGTCATGGAATTCGTATTCAAAAAGCACGACTTTGTTGCGCCACAGTATACCGCCTGTAGTGGCAGTAGTCCGTATGCGGAAGCCAATTTCCCGTTATCATTATCGATCGCGCAATAGATTTTGTTTTTACCGAAAGGAGCTTCGGAATTAAACCAGTGAAACCACTTGCTGTTGTAACCCTGCCTTACGCCAAAACAGTCACTGAACAGCCTCAAATAGGAATCAATAAAATGATTATCATAACTCCATATTTTCTCTATTCGAAACTGCCCGTCATTAGACTCAGTCATTGCTGAAAAATATTTTCGTGATTGCTCTGATTGGGAGACATCTCCGTAAAAATGCAGGGATTTCAGGATGTCCTGTCCGACTCATGCATCAAATAAAAATGGGGTTCCTTTTTGATAGCTCCGCTTCGCTTTTTTTCCGATCAGCATTGAATAATATCTGGGGTGCAGCCCTTCTGCGGGCCTGATCACTTTTAGATTAGCTATGGTAAACTCTTCGCCCTCTGAAATATCTTCAGCTACATAAATGGATCGTTTAAAGTTTACGCTAGCCAGCTCAGCGTCCTGAACACCATACTGCACTCCGCCCATGGCCAGGAATGCCCGTTCGGTTTCTATAACCAGCGCCTTCAACTCGTCCGGCTCTATTGAAAACGCGGAGTCAACCCCCCCATCGGATCGCTTCAGCGTAAAATGCTTCTCTATAACTCTTGCTCCCAGGGCAATCGAAGCGACCGCAACGCCGATTCCAATAGTATGATCTGACAATCCAACAATGCATTTATGCATTGTTGACAAATGAGGAATAGTATTGAGATTAGTGTTTTCAGGGCTTGCAGGGTAGGCGCTTGTGCACTTCATCAAAATAATGTCTTGGCACCCCGCTTTTCTTAAAACGTTAACGCTCTCATCAATGTCCGCTATAGAGGCAACTCCCGTAGACATGACCACAGGTTTCCCCGTTGCGGCCACTTTCCTCAACAGCGGGTGGTGCGTGTTCTCAAAAGACGCAATTTTATAGAGTGGCGCATCAAGGCTTTCCAAAAAATCGACAGCTGATTCATCAAATGGAGAACTAAACGGAATCAATCCCAACTCCCTCGCTCGGTCAAATAATGTTTCATGCCATTCCCAAGGGGTGAACGCCTCACTGTATAGAGAATGCAGCTCCCTGCCATCCCACAAGGATTTATGATCGCGAATCGTATACGCCCCTTTTATTGTAATGGTATCAGCTGTATAGGTCTGCAGTTTTATTGCGTGAGCCCCGGCTTTTGCAGCGGCTTCAACGATTGCGAGCGCTCTGTCCAATGATTGATTGTGATTGCCAGACATCTCCGCGATAATGAAAGGCATATAATCCTCACCGATTACCCTGTCGGCTATTGTAATTGATAGATTCATTTTATCGAACTTCCTTTACATAGCAGATTCTCTCTTTTTGGTACTTATGTTCTAAAAAAAAGTTTTGCGAATGTTTGTTGGCTCCCAGCACGTTTGCGTGAATTCGGATTATGTCAGGTCGATTTTCTGCAAGCCAAAGCTCTGCGGATCGCAACAGTTCTCCACCAAGCCCTGGCTCATCGAGGCCTGGCACAAGATAGATCGAGACTTCGGCTTCCTTATCTTTTACATCAAAACGAACGACGCCAACTGACGCGTTAAGCCGCTCGCCAATGAGCAGTAATTTGTCATTTGATGCCAACACCGCACTCAACCACTTTTGATGGCCATTCCATGTAATTGTTTCTGGATTGGGGGAGTTTTTCTTAACTGAGGGATGGTTTCGCCAGGCGAAAACATTCTCCGAGTCAATGTCTCTGGCAGGGCGCACGTTGATCGTTCTGCAATCCAGCGCGCGGACGACTCGAGCGACCCCGCGTCCATCCACGGCTTTCAGCGAATTGTTTGAGATCAAATATCTCAAGCTGGGATTTTCAAGTAATGTGCGCAGATGTCTCTTGATCTTAGCCGACAGGTCGGCTTCCATTTCCACCGTATATACGAAGCCTTCCGTCCCCGCATCTCTTAACTGCTTGCGTTGGTTCTCAGCTGCGCAAATTGCAAATGTGGGCAGGCCCATGCAGCATCGTTCCCAAACTGAGGATCCTCCTGAACCAATTGACAGGTCGGCTTCCGCCATCAACTCTGCGATTCGCTCCGTTTGAATGTGGCAATTAAATCCAAAGGCCGCACACTCGGATTCAATTGTCTTCCGGTATGGGTGCAAAGCACCGATGACGACATCAACCTGCAACCCGTCTTGGCTCTGGTCAGACAATGTTTTAACGGCAAGGCCTGTGTAATTGGCCGAATCCACTCCTCCAAAAAATACCAAAATGCGCTTGACGGGAGATTCGCGAACCTTGGCCTTCACTCGCATATCGTGGAACTCTTTGCGTAACATTGCGTAGCGGGGCCCTAACAGTAGTTGACACTGCTCGCTCACCTTTCCGGTGTATCGTGAGCTCATGTCGGTGAAAAAATTTTGATCCAGAAGGAGATCGCAATCGTGAATTCGATCTGCAAGATCATCAATGACCATAATCTTTTTGACATGGGGGCGCACCGCTGACTCCCACCGTGCATCCAGTGCATAATGATCAACCATCAACCAATCCCAATCCTCTTTCCCGAGTGCTCGGAGAGTGTCGTTGGCATCGGCTTCCTGGGTAACGCCCAACCAGTGCGAGTGGGCTAAATCACCGGAATTGGAATCGCTGTCCTTGCCATTGAGGACGATGTTCTCGTGCCCTTTCGCCCTCAAAATGTCGCGCGCGGGATCCGGCAGTTTCCGCATTACAAAGCGTGTCCGGATTCCTCGCCGCTTTAATTCCTCAGCCAAAGTGAGGCACCGCATGAGATGTCCGGTGCCTATTTCTTCTGAAGCATCGACCCGAAAAACGATATTCATCTCATCCTTCAATTCAAGCGTCTAAATCCTCCGTGACACACCGGTCCATGCAGCAAGCTGAAGACGTTACGGCCATCTTCGCATTCCTTGATAAGCCCAAACACCGGGTCCAGCGCCTCGAAGAATCCATCCACCACGTTGCTCTTGTGTTCCGTGCAGACATATACACAGTTGCCCGCCAAGAACCCTTTCGCGAGCATTTCCTGAGTGATGAGTGTTTTGTAGGCCAATGCACTCGGGCTTTGGAAAGTGAAGCCCGTGAGCGCCGGCAGGCCCCAGTGTTCGATTTTGAGGCTATGCTTGTCTGCGAGTTCCTGCCAGCGAGCGCGGATACTGGAGCCTGTTTGCGTGATCAATTCCCATGCCTTGGACCTCTCCATAACATCCAGTGTTTTCAGCGCCGCAGCTGGACCGATCCTCTCGGTCCAGAAGGTGCTGCTGATAAATGTGGATTGCGCCGCCTCCATAATCGCACGCCTTCCGATCGTAGCGGTAATCGCGTAGCCATTGCCGAGCGCCTTGCCGAACATGGCCATGTCGGGTTCGACTCCATAAAGCTTGTGCAAACCGCCGAAGGTCTCCCGGAAACCCGAAGTGCACTCGTCGAAGATCAATACAATGCCACGATCGGTCGCAAGCTGGCGGACCTTGTGTAGGAAGTTGTCCTCGGGGCCTTTGTTTCGCACGACCTCCATCTTGATGACCCCGATGTCGTGGGCGTTCACCAGCGCCTCGAGTTCCGTAAAATTGTTGTAGTTGAAGGGGAAGACCGTTCCGCGAAGGTTGCGGGGCACGCCATTAGGTTCGAGTCCGGGTAGCAGGTGCCCATCCAGGCTTTTATCGTCACCGAGATTGGCCGAGAGATACCAGTCGTGCCATCCGTGATAGCCGCACACAGCGACCTTATCTTTTCCGGTAGCTGCGCGCGCGATGCGGATCGCGATCGCGTTGGCCTCCCCGCCAGATCTGGCAAAACGAACCATGTCGGCCCAGGGATGCATCGCCACAAGCCGTTCTGCAAGGGAGACCTCCTCCGGACAGTTTAGCGTGGACATGTTTCCCGCCTGAACGGTCCGCATCACAGCCTCATCGACCTCGGGGTGGCCATAGCCAAGAATATTTGTGCCGATGCCCATGATGGACATATCGGTGTATTCTTTTCCGTCCAAGTCCCAGACCTTGCACCCTTTCGCTTTGCTGAAATAGGAAGGCCATTGCTCTGGAAGAAACATTTCCGGCCGCTTAGAGAGGAGCATATTGCCGCCGGAGATAGTTTTTTTTGCCCGTTTCCAGAGTTTCTGTCCGGTGCCGAGCTTCACCCCCTCGTTCCGGTGTATGCCGCAGTTGGCAGCGAACCGCTCCGGCTTCGCTTCATTCAAGGCCATGATTTCTTTCCAACCGAAGTCGGTGCGCGGGGAAAAATGTGTGAAAACAGATGTGACGACTTCAATGTCCAAGGGATCGTCAACCGTCCAGCGTTCCTGAGAGCAGTCAGTTTCGCTGGCAACATTGGAAGTGGCAAAATGCCCTGACTCGCGAAGGTAAGGGGTCACATGTTCGCGATGAGCTGGGTCCGTCGCCTCCGCTGCAGCCCGTTCGAGGGCACGGAAGGAAAAGACCTCGCAGTCCAGACCGTCTGGAAATGTTGGGGGGGCCACGTTGCTAACATAGTCTTTTCCTCCTAGCAAAAATGTCTGGACCACCGCATCCACAACCTCCGGATCGATGAGCGGACAATCCCCGGTAATGCGGACCACGACGTCCGGGTGATGCGGGATTGCCGCCTTGTGAAAACGGTCCAAGACGTCCGACTCGCTTCCTTGAAAAACATCATATCCAAGGTGGCGGACAAGATCAGCAAGGGGTTGGTTCTGCGGGTCCTCGGAAGTTGCTAGAAGGATTTGGTCAATCGTGCGGGCTTTTGAGAGGCGTCGCAATAAAAGCTCGATCAAAGGTCGTCCGAGGATTGGCTTCATCACCTTCCCCGGAAATCTAACGGATCCCATGCGTGCCTGAACAATGGCGGTAATCTTCATGATGGCAACCAACACGCTGGGTTAATCAGCTTCTCGTCTTCGCACTGCAAAGAAGGCAAGTCCGTTTGTTGGTAAAAGATGGAAGCGATGAGGATTTGTTGAAGTTGCCGTGCAGAGTCCGCCCCGACCACAACAGAGTCAATTTCCTGGAAGCCCATGGGAAAGGCCAAACACGCTTGCAGGGCCGAAATATCATGGAGTGACAGCCAAGCATGCCAGGTTGTCCATAAAGAACCCCATGACGAAAATTGCGCAGGAATGGCTGTCAGCGACATCAGTAACAGTCCCTGAAGAAAAACTGAGCGGGTGTGGACTTCGATATCGTTCCCCTTGAGGCGGCTCAACCATCCGCCCGTGTGCAAGCGTCGATCCACAAGATTAAATGGCGCCTGCACAAGACCCGATGGAAACAGCGTGATGATCCGCTCCAGTTCGTGCGGGTTTTGGATGGAAACCCCCACCTTGCGGACCTGTCCGCTGGCTTTGATTTCTTGTAGGGCATCATACAGCTTGTTTCCAATCCGTTTATCGAACAACTGCTCCGAGCGATGCAACAGGAGACCATAGAGGGAACTCACGCGGAGCCGGGTCATTGACGCTGCAACCTGTTCGTAAACCCACCCTCTCACATCCGGACAATCCTCGGGCACCACGGGAAGCTTAGTCACAACTTTGAATCCTTGAACGCCGATTTCTCCCAAGCAGGATTCGCTCTCTCCATAGGCAATGGCTGTGTCAATGGCCCCGATATTATTCACAGCTGCCAACTCCAGCATCTTTCTTGCCTCGGTCAAGCAGACCTGCCCGGACTGGTTGGCGATGCCGTAACGCATTCCAAATTGAACCGTTCCAAGTGCGATTTGCGCCATTCTTCCCGATTTCAAAAGGCGATTTTCGCCCGAACATCCGTATGCGGTTCCATCAAAAACATGCCGTCAGTGAGGCGACAATCCTATCCCTCTCATCACCCGTCAACGGGAGATCGAAAAGTCCGGCCAAGATATCAGGCACCGGGGTCGAGCTGAGCACACGGCAAGACATTGTTTTTAAGCGGCTTTCGGAGATTGTATTGAGGCTTAGATTTTCACTAGTTAAAATAGCGACTGAATAGGTCGATAGAATGGAATGAATTGCCGGCCCGTTGCCGTTCGCGTTTTCTGCCAAAGCGATGATGTTCCATAGCGACCTGGGTAGAATCAAATACAGATTAAAAGTCTTTTGCAGGGCCACTAATTCGGAGGGAGACATCTTTGAAAGCCCGAGGTTTTTTGCCTCGGATACCGGCATGATCATTCCATCGGCTCGCCGCAGAGGGATTTCATACTCTTTCTGAATCGCTGTGCCTGGATAAGGAAATAAAATATACACATTGCAGCTGAGTGCTCCCAACTTCCGGTTGAGTTCGATGGTTTCAAATACATTCTCTCTGGTTTCCCCTGGAAACCCGATGATGTTGAACGTCGAAAGACGAATATCGCAATCGGTAATAAATTTAAGATTGTTGATTAGGGTCTCGTCGCTGTAGTTGCGGCGTATCATCTTGCGGATTTCTTTATTTCCGCTTTCTACGCCGACACTCATGGCGACGCAGCCCATATTTTTAGCAAGCTGAACCTTCTCTTCGGTGATGGTATTTGGCATAACCGAGCAGGCAAATTGGATGCCGAGTTCTCTTAACCCATCGCCAAGCTTTTGCAAATGCTCAATCGGAGGGAGTAGAAATGTATCATCAGTGAATTTATACCATGTGGCTCCAAATTTATCCTTCAATTCGGCCAGGTGAGACAGAGTGACTTCAGGTGGCTGAATGCGAAAATAAGGCTTCGATCCGCGGACCATTTTGGCAACAGTGGGATCAATGCAGTAGGTGCATTGCATGGGGCAGCCGCGCGACTGCGAATAAAATGACCCAACATAGATTTTCCCGTCGAAGGGCCGAAACAAATGACGCCTGTCGAACAGCCCCCAATCCGGGCAAGGTAAAGCGCCGACATCAACGAGCGGGCTCAACGGATTCTTTCGAATGCCGCCATCGGGCATCCGAAAGCAGAGAGAAGGAATATTATAATAGTCCTCGCCTCGTTCCATGCGGTTGCAAAGCTCAAGAAGAGCGTCGTCGCCTTCACCGACACAGACGATGTCGACTTCCTTCTGGTTCAAACAGTCATCTGTGGCAATAGTGGCGTGAACGCCACCGACGATAACCGGCACGTCATATCGCGCCTGACGAAGCAGATCCATTGCAAAATCGAAAGTTGATGTCATGACTGAAACGGCGATCAAGTCGGGCTTGAAGGAATCTATAGCCTTCTGAAACTCATCCTTGTGAGTTACCACCGGATCTTCGCGCACCAGATCTTCAATCGTATAGTTCGTCTTGCGGAAAACCTGCACCCCTGCCTTTTCGTAATCTTTAGTTCCTCCGTGGGTGACAACATGCAGTTCGCTGGCGCTGATGCTCTCGGCCGCAGTTTTGAGAAAGCAGGTGTCAAATACGGCCGTTTGATGGCCTGCACGTTTAAGGATGGCAGATAAAATGGAAATTCCACCCGGAATTCCCACGTTCAAATAATGTTCAGGATAGACAAATAAGACTTTCATAGTGAGATTGTGGATTTAAACATGATATCAGTTCTGATGCAGGTGCTGCCTCCGAAGCCCTTTTTAAACGCGCTGATTTTCTGTTCCTTGGGGCTGAGTTCCGAATTTGTTTGAGCCGGGAACAGTTGCTCTCCGACCTCGAACCAACGACACCCGATTTCCTTGGCATGAAGAATGGCTTTCCAGATAACAGCATGTGTCAAAGGCTTCTCGAACAACTCGCGCTTTGAGGCGGAAGCTCCATAGTAACAGTATCGTGGACTGTGGATGAAAATGGCAGCAGTCACAAGCGCATTATCCCAATAACCCAGAACGAGGAATGCCTCATTCTCCTGGATCATTTTCATCTGAATTTTCCATGTTTGAGGAGTCCGTGTCTCCAGGCCCGCAACCTCGATATGCAGCAACCGGAATGCCTCCATATCCTCCACCCTTGCAGAATTCTGGTCACGCAGAGTCAAGCTGAGATTCTTCTCCCCCCAATTGATCAGGCTTTTGTAGCTCTTGCGGACCCGCGCGCGAAGTTCCTCTTCGCTTCCGGACAAGTCAATCACCTGAGTGAAATGCAACTTCGCCTGAGCCCCGTTTTCAAGGAGATGGCTGCCTAAAGGGGAAAGAATCGGCCGAAACTCCCGATATCTGGCAGTCGCGATTCTCTCATCTGCCCAAATGCGCTGAATCTCCGCCCTGAATGCCGTATGGGCTCCTGCTCGATGGTCGGCACTGATGCGTGAATTTTCGCAGTAAATAGCCGGTCTTCCAAATCCAGATAAATCAGGTTCGCCCGCAGCGCTTCTTCTAACAGCGAATCGCGCGCCGGCAAGAGGTTGGAGTTGTTCCACGACCACGAATGAAAGGTCATGATAATCGGAGTTCCGTTCAAACTCTCTTGAGTAGGCAATATCGAGGCGGGTCAGAAATGGATGCTGTATCTCATCGGCATTCCAAGGGGGAATTTTTTATTCCGTTAAATTGTTAAAACTCTGCAGGGCTGGCTGACGGGACGTTGGTCGGAGATTTCTGG
>QYQL01000147.1 GCA_007280915.1 Verrucomicrobiaceae bacterium
CCCTCGGCACGTTATACTGGGAGAATATGCCCGGCCTCAAGCGGGCGGCAGCCATCTTTGCGGCCCGGGATGACAATGAGGCGCTGCAAAAACTCACTGAAGCCGGAGTGTCACATATCGTCATTCCCTCTTGGGACAACATCGGCGAGCCTTACGCGCGGCTTTACACGAAATACGAAAGCTCGCAGGGTGAGTCGGGAGCCCTGTTTTTCAAGGATCTCCTGGAGGAAAAAGCCTGCCCGCAATGGCTGCGGCCATTATGCTATCCCATTCCGACGGGCACGGGGGCGGACTCCGCTTCGGTGAAAATTTTTGCCGTTGTCCCGCAACAGAGTCTTTTCGAATCCTTTTACTATCGCGGCATTTACTATTGGGAGAGTAAGGAGTTTGAGAAATCAAAAGCCATGTTCGAAAAGTCGCTGGCGATCCATCCCCGCGATCCATTAATCGAGGACTATCTGCGCAGGATTGCTATTGAGACCCAAAGCCACGAGGGACAATGAGGCGTAGGGCAGCATAGCATGACCCCGACAGTTCCTACGAAGCCTTAGCGAATCGGGTGTCTCCCGGTAGCTTCACGCCTCTGGTGGGCAGGGGCTTTTATGACGAAATTGTCGCTTTTGCGATTTGTGGTCATTCCTATATTCTTTTTTGCATGACCCGCCCAACTCTTCTACTCGGTTGTTTGATTCTTTTCCCTCTGGTGGCCCGTTCCTCGGACAACGCACAAACCGACTACGTCCGGGCGCGAAATTTTCTTTCCGGAAATGGGGTTGCGGCGGATCCACAGAAGGCATACTCCCTCTTTCAGAAAGCCGCAGAATCGGGCGACGTGGAAGCGAAGGCTGCTCTCGGATACCTCTCATTCACAGGCAAAGGAACCGCGAAGGACGAAGTGAAAGGAATCGAACTGCTACGGGAGGCAGCGACCGCCGGTTCTCCTAAAGCTGCTTTCAATCTTGCGCAGATCCAGATGAAGAACGGTCGCACTTACGAGGCTCTGGATTTCATGACTAAGGCGGCGGACGGCGGGATGCCCGAGGCGGAAATCGTGCTTGCGGACTGGTATTATTTCGGCCAGCCCGGTATCGATATCGATTACAAAAAGGCCTTCGAATTTTACAGCCGTGCGGCTGAACGCGGAAACCCGGTCGCCCAGAATGCGCTTGGTTCGATCTACTACAATGGTTTGGGACAAGCGCGGGACCGGAAGAAGGGCGTTGAATATTTCCGCAAAGCTGCCGAGCGGGGGGTTGCAAGGGCTCAGGTCAATCTGGCCAAGGAATATATCATGGGAGACGAGGTCCGGCGGGACAAAATCGAAGCCCTGAAGTGGTTATTCCAAGCGAATGCACAGGGCGAAGTCACAGCCCGGAACACGCTCAAAGACTTCATTCGCGGAGTTTCCCAGGAACAAATTGAGATCGCGTTAAAAGAAACCGGGCTAGAACGGGATGTCGCTCTGAATCTTGAGAATTGAAGCCGTTCCCGCTCCTGCAAAATAAATCAGTTATCAGGGCGGAGTAGACGGGGTATTGGCGCGGGCGCTCTCCTTGACGAATGCCTCCCAGCCGTAGCGTGCGCGGAATGCATCATCGGCGGCAAGTTGCTGGTTTCTCCATGCCTGCTCTTTTGAAGTTCCGCCGGCGGTTTGCTGGTCCACGGCATCAATAAAACTGTTCGCCATGCCGGCCACTTCCTGCTGGGACACCGGATCCAACACCGACCCGGATCCAGGTTCGGCTAATGCGGCCGGCACAACTGCCGAAGGCGGAACTTCGATCCCTGCTCCGCCTGCCATTTGGACTACAGGCACTTGGTTGACTGGAGCTGCGGCGGCATATGTTCCGGACGCTGATGCCGTTGGTTGGAAACTTGATGCTGGCGTCGCCAATGTCGGGACTCCCCCTGAAGCCGAAGAGGAGGAAATCCGCGGGGTGTGCTGACTGACCGATACCGGGATGGATTTTCCGGATGAAAATGAAGGAGCGACGGATTGGACCGAAGCTGTATGCGAAATATTTGGAAGCACCGTTTGCGCCTGTGGAGCGTTTGGCGGATTTTGTGGGGTTTTCTGTGCGGGTTCCGCGTGGGTTTCCGGGAAAACAATCTTCTGATCGTCAAAAGAATTCGTCTTGTCAAAAGTTGGTAATGAAGCGCTCGCCTGTATCCGGGTTTTCACGCCGCTGAAGAAAAACGCCGCGCCTGCGGCCGCTGACAGACCGACGATACTGATAACTACTGCCAATCTTTTCATGCTGTATTTCTCCCAAAACAAGGCTGGCGCTGGACCGAAGTCCAGCGCCAGCGTGGATTGTTAAATCGGTGTTACCCGATGTTGTTTGGACTAGGGAGCAACGAGGCCACCGTCATCCGAGCGGCTGACATTCATGCTCGAGATCGCGAGGCCGGCGTTGCCGAGGCTTCCAGGAATACCGGCGATGATTGCGTCCTTAAGGGTAAGAAGGTCATCAACATCCGAACCTGTCACCCAGAAGAGGTGCTCATAACCCCAGAGGGTGTATTGGCCGTTCTGGATCAGTGCCGGTGTTGTAATTCCCCCGGAATTCACGCCCAGCGTCACGCCGTTGTATGCAAGAGCGACAGCGCCATTGGTGACTGCGGTGGTGCTGTCGTTGGTGCCGAGATAACTGACCAGAACCACATCCTGCGGCGAGCCGATGTTGGTACCAGCGGCGTTCTTGAGCTGCACGCTTGTGGTGGTTCCACCGAGAGCTGTGGCAACGGTGCCGCCACTCGAATAACCGCCGTTGCCAGCAGTGTCGGTGTTGTAGATGAACGAAGCATTGGTGCCGTCACCGGTAGGCCACAACTGGAGCGTGGAGATCGTCAGGGACGGCTCCGTGCCGGATGTGGTGGCTTTCCACTGCTGAACGAGCCCTGTGAATCCGAGGCCCGTCTCGGCAAAAACCGAAACGCGTGTCCCGGACCCGTCATTGCGACCGGTGAACAGAACGCTCTTCGTGTCGGAGGCATTACCGGTGAACAGGCTGAGCGGCTGTGTGCCACCCGCAAGAGCGCGGAATTGCTGGCTCGTGATGTTCGTGATGGTGGCGCCCTGGTTGGCGACCATGCGGAACGCGATCACACCGGCGTTTTCGCCGGTCACGGTTCCGTTGTCATACGGAGTCGAGCTGGCATAAACGTCAGAGAACGCGAGCTGAGCAGGCGAGCTCGTGTCGAGGGACCCTGTCGGGGCGTTCGCGACTCCAGTGCCGTTCATCGTCGTGCTGGTCGGCAGGAAGCCGATGTTGTTCTGCTGCGCGAGATCGCGCACGCCTTCAACGGATCCGGACCACTGGGTGCGGATCGTCGTGTTGCCGGTGATGCCAGGGAGAGATCCTTTGAAGATCTGGTAGGTGGCACCGGTGAACGAAGCGCCGTTGTAGGCATATTCAACGCTGGTGAACGAGTTCTTGATGGCGGTGGACGCCGCGGACCGGAACGCCGTGGCGCCCGTGATGTTGATCGTGACGTCCGCCATGGCCACGGGGGCCAGGGCTGCGACGGCAGCAATTGCGAGGATATTTTTGAGTTTCATTTTAAGTAGTATATGAGTTGTTGAATTTCAGGCTTTGACTTGGCGACGGCGGACCGCAAAAGCGACCGCGACCGCACCGATTCCGAGCAGCGCATAGGTCGAAGGTTCGGGAACTGCGGAAACCGCGCTGATCTGACCGGATTGGTTGATCACAAACGTGGTTTCGTAGCTTCCTGTCTTCGCCGTGCCGGTCGGGCTGGCGTTGGTGGTGGTTTGGAGCACGCGATACAGATCGACGGCGCCCTCGACGTTGCTGACAGGACCGAGCGATCCGGTGGACCAGGCCGAGGCAGTGAAGATCTGCTCAATGCCGGGGTTGATAGCACCGAAGTCTGACACCGGGCTGGTGAAGGCCGTGTAGCTCTGGGCTCCGGCCGAGCTGATGACAGCGACTGCGCTATTGTTCCCAGAAGCGGTAGCTCCGGCGTATGTCGTCTGGTTCAGAACCAGCGCGTTGCCAGAGATCGTGCTCATGTTCGCGTTCGAGAAACCGGTCGGAGTCGTGCTCTTCGCGGTTCCAACAGTTCCAGCCGAGGTCCGCGAGCGGGACATATAAACCGTCTGTCCGGGATCGCCGTTGTTGACTGTTCCACCGCTGGCATCGGAGATGTTTGTAAAGGCGCCGATGACACCGAACGAAAGGTCGGTGCGGTTATACCACTCGGTGGCATTTCCGGCGCCGGTTCCAAACGTGTTGGACAGGTCGGTGAAGATGTTGGTGATGTTCAGTGAATTGGTGCCATTGAGGTCACGGTAGGTCGTGGACTGGCCGAGGTTGACCAGCACGTTCGATGACGCACCGACTCCTCCAGTCACACGGAATCCCATGATCAAGTCACCCGCGTTGTACGTGGCAGCATTCGCCCGAGTGCCTGTGAAGGCAATCGAAGCAAGCACCGCACACGCAAGCAGTGATAATTTGGATTTAAGCATGTTTTTGTATTTTGGTTTGTGGCAGCGGCTCAAACCACCCGAACAAGCGTGACTCTTTGCCCACTGACGCGCCGAGGAATCGCGGATTTCCCGGGGTAAGGCTAGGGGAGTATTGTTACGTTTTTGTCACAATTGCCGCCCTGCGGGCGGAGTGCGCAAGAAAATGCGAAATTGGGAATGCGAAATGGGAGAACTCGGACGACACAGCGGTCGTCCCTCCAGCGACGGACAGTGTGTGCCTGCGCATAGTTGACAGATTTCCAGATATCTGGTAATCTGGTTATATGAAGACCACGCTGGAGATTCCGGATGATATTTATCGGTCCTTGAAGGTCCGTGCAGCGGCCGAGGGGGTCACGATGACCAGGATCATAACTGCAGCACTCAGATCCGCCTTATCCCGGCCTGCGGATACCGGGGAACGTCCGATAAAAAAGCGGGAGGAGCGTAAGATCGGAGAGTGGCTGGAGAAGGAGGCGGAATTTTTGGAAACCATGCGGGGGCCGGTCCAGGGCCGGAGCGCGATTGAGGATTTGATCGGAGGACGACGGTGAAGGTGGTCGTGGATGCCAGCGTGATTCTGGCCTTTGTCATCCCGGAGGAAAACGAGCATGACGAGGCGGCGCGGTTTCTTGCGTATTGTGAAACCGGGAAACATCAAATCCTGTTCCCGACACTCGCCCTGGCGGAGGTATCCGGGGGTGTGGCCCGGAGGAAGCGCGATCCGGACAAGGCGCCCCTGGCGGTGGCTAGGATGCGACGGCTTTCCGGAGTTCGCTTTTTCCCACTCACCGAGCAAGTTGCCGAAGCCGCTTCCAGGCTGGCGGGACGATGTTCCCTTCGCGGAGCGGACGCGGTCTATTGTCAGATCGCGCGGGAGAAGGATGTTCCGCTGATCACCTTTGATCTGGAAATCCGGGAAAGAGTGGCGGGTGTGGTGACGGCGATTTGCCCTCAGGCCTGGATGGACGCGAGAGAGGTGTGATTTGTCTCGGACGGAATCAGACCGGCGCTTCGTGCTGGTGGAACTGGAGTTCGTAGAGGTTGCGGTAGAGGACCGAACTTTCGAGGAGCTGGTGGTGCGTGCCGGTGGCGACGATCCGCCCGTGATCCATGACGACGATGCAGTCGGATTTGAGGATCGTGGAGAGCCGGTGGGCGATGGCGATGACGGTGCGCCCTTCGGAGAGGCGCTCGAGGGCGGCCTGGATCATGCGTTCGGATTCGGAATCGAGCGCGGAAGTGGCCTCGTCGAGGAGCAGGATCGGAGCATTTTTGAGGAGGGCGCGGGCGATAGCGAGCCTCTGCTGCTGCCCGCCCGAGAGCAGGCATCCCTTGTCCCCGACCACCGTCTCGTAGCCGTCCGGCTGGGCGAGGATGAAGTCGTGTGCGTAGGCGAACTGCGAGGCGGCGATGATCTGCTCGCGCGTGGCGTCGAGCCGTCCATACCGGATGTTCTCGTAAATCGTATCGTGGAAAAGGAACGTCTCCTGCGTGACAACGCCAATCTGCTCGTGGAGCGAGCTCTGGGACACGTCGCGGATGTCGTGGCCATCCACCCGGATGACCCCCTTCTGCGGGTCGTAGAAACGCAGAATCAGGGAGAGAAGAGTGCTCTTGCCGGCCCCGCTTGCCCCGACCAGGGCGAATTTTTTTCCAGACTCGATGGTGAGCGATATGTCTTCGACAGCCGCCTTGTCCACGCCATAGGAAAAGCTCATGCGATCGAACTCGATGCGTCCGGCGCTTTTCTTCAATACCACGGCGTCCGGCTTGTCCTGAATGTCGGACTGGAGTTTCAGCAGGTCGAAAATATTTGTTGCCGACGCCATGCACTTCTGCATGAGCATCGGGATTTTGCTCAGCGACTTCACCGGGTTGTAGAGGAGGAAAATCCCCGCGCAGAGCGCTGCGAACTTGATGAAGCTGATGTGGAAGAAATAGACATACATCAGCGCCAGAACGACGCCGAGCGCCGACACCGACTCGATGAGCGGCTGGACAATGTCGGAGCTCCTCCGCACGCGCAGGCTGTTCTGGCACTGGATTTCACTGGATTTGTCGAACTGCTCTGCCTGATATCCCTCGCGGGCAAACGACTTGATGACGCGGATTCCGGCAAAGGATTCCTGCAGGATGACCGACATCTGGCCCGCCTCGTTTTCCTCGGCCCGCCCGGCTTGGCGGACTTTTTTCCCGAAGAAGACAACCGGGATGATGCAGATCGGAAAAAGGAGGAGCGTGGTGAGGCTGAACATCCAGTCCAGCTTGACCAGCACGATCACCCCGGTGATCACGGCTATGGGGCCCTGCACAATATCCCCCGAGATGGAGGTGAGCGCGTTCTGGGCCATGCGGGTGTCGTTCATGACACGCGAAATCAGCTTCCCGGCTTTCGCCCGGTTGAAGAAGCCAAGCGACTGCGACATCAGGTGCGAAAACAACTGGGTGCGGATATCGCGGAGAACCCGGAGGCTGACCCACGCGAGGCAATAGGAATTGAGATACGAAAAAATCCCCCTGGCCACCATCGCCGCCGGGATCAGCAGGCTGATCCAGATGACCTTTTCAATACCAGGCCCTGTATCCATGCCGGATTTCAGGAGCTGGCTGGGGTTCACGGCGGATTGGCCGGCTGGCAGGATGGCATCCCCGGCGACTTTGATGACGAGCGGGAAAATGCCGTTCAGCACACCGGCGAGGCTTCCGAAAACCAGCCCCAGCACGAATCGCTTCCTGTAGGGTTTGAGATACTGGCCCAGGCGCAGATAGGGATTCCAGAACGCCCGGACGAGTTGGAAAAATGGCAGCTTTTGTTTGGACATCTAAGAGGAATGCGGATTGCGAACATGTGCCAGCGGGAGCTGGCCGGGTAGCCTGCCGCAGGCAGCCCGAAGGGTGAGACGAGCGGGAGCGAGCGAGGCAATTACGGATTGCGGATTGGATGCGGTCATCGGGCGAATCCTCCGTGGAATTGCGAGAAATACCAGTCTGTGAGTTCCTTTCCGCCGAAGAGCCAGATGGCGGCGCCGAGGGCAAGGTAGGGGCCGTAGGGGAGGATGGCCTTCGCCTTATCCCTTGCGATGAGGATGCCGGCCACGCCGAAGATGCAGCCGATGATCGAGGACGAGAAAATCGTGAAGAGGACGGCCTGCCATCCGAGAAAGGCGCCGATGCAGGCGAGGAATTTGACATCGCCGAATCCCATCGCCTCGCGCGGGATGACGACCGAGGCGAGCTGGCCGGAGATCCGGTCCAGCTTGTCGAGTTCGAGCTTTTCGCCTCCCGCCTCGACCCGGTCGTAATGGAACCGGAGCGGCCCGGGAGGAAGCTCGCGCCCGTCGCACACGACCGGGCCGTCGGGATTGAGGACAAGCTGGTCGCTTTCGCGGTTGAAGATGTCCTCCCAGCGGTTGGTTTCGCCGCCGATGTGGAGGTCGGCGCGGTCGCCGTCCCGGACCCAGCAGAATTCTTCCGACTTCTCGAACCGAAGCTTCTTTTTTCCGAAGGCGAGCTTGCCGCCCTCGACCACGAGCCAGAGGAGCCCCGCCCCCAGCGCCGCGCCGGCGAGGGAAAGGCCTCCCGAAACGAGGATTGAGGACGTGCCCATGAGCCCGGGCAACGCGAGGCAGCAAAGGAACCCGGCCACGGTGCCGCCGAGCGTGATCTCATCGGGAATGATGAAGTGCCCGATGTCGATGAACGTGGCGGCGATGAGCAACGAAATCAAAATCCAGTAGGCCGGGGCCAGGGCCATTCCATAACGCACCGCAAGCGCCCAGAAACACGCCGCCGTGAGCACCTCGACGAACAGATAACGCGGAGAGATCCGCCCACCACAGCCCGAACAGTTTCCCCAAAGCGCGACCCAGCTCACCACCGGGATGTTCTCATACCACGGGATCAGCTTGTTGCAGGACGGACAGAATGATCGCTTCGGATTCGAAAGGCTGATTCCCCGCGGCATGCGGTGGATGCAGGCATTGAGGAACGATCCCACAATCGCTCCCAGCACCGCGGAAAATGCCGCGAAGAAGGTTGTCATTCCTTCTCCAG
>QYQL01000182.1 GCA_007280915.1 Verrucomicrobiaceae bacterium
AAATCGGAGCTCGCCAGCACGCCCCGCAGAGGTACAAAAGAAAAGAAAAGACTTGCCAGCCAGCCAGAAATCTCCGACCAACGTCCCGTCAGCCAGCCCTGCAGAGTTTTAACAATTTAACGGAATAAAAAATTCCCCCTGGAAGGTTTAAGCAGCAGCCAGCACAATTCCATCACAAATGCGAAGAAAGTCTATAATGCCGCATGTAAGGAAATTGGGATTGAGCCGTAGATTATCACCACCAGAACAGGCTGGTATATCCATTGAATTGGGGTTTGCCTCGACTAACCACCATGGGAGCAACCCGCCTATGCCGCCTCGGAGATATCAATCACTTTCTTTTTGCCGACTGGGCGGATGCTGAAATACTTTTTGGCTGCGCTTGGACGGACCAGCTCCCGGTAATGCCTGAACAACACCGCCTGGTCATGACCGCTTTCCAGTGCCGTCTGTGCGGCGTTCCCGGTGTCGGCAAGTCTGTATGATACAAAACTGTGCCTCATGCCGTTGTCTGGCCAGGGGATGAGATCCTTCCGGGGCTGATTCGCCTTGTCGATCTGGGCAGCCTTCACGGTTTTGTTCAACGAGAAGAACGGGCCAAATCCAGCACCAATCCTGGCAAGGTCCCAAGCATGCCGGATTTCTTGCGTGACGATACGGCCCTTTTTTTGAGGGATGGTCCGCAACCATGCCGCGAGATTTGGGACAATGGGCACAAGACGGCGGCTACGCGTCTTGGAATTCACAGCGGAGACATTGATATATCCGCTTTTGAGGTCCACATCGCTCCATTCCAGTTTTTTGATCTCGGCAACTCGCAGTCCACCGAAGAGCCCGATGCAAACGAACGCCAAGAGTTCATGGTCGGTGGAGCTTGCGACGAGTTTTGCAGCTTGCTCTGGGGTCAGAATGCCAGGCGGAGACACCGAAGCTGTTGCCAGTTCCGTATTTTTGGCTATCCGCGCCCTTGTCCACCCGCGTTTATCAGCGAATGACCAAAGCGTGCGGATGTCGCGGCGAAAAGTGTTCACCGTCCCAGGTGCAACCTTCAGATTTGAGAGGAAGGTATCCAAATCGCCCGTGGTCAGGTCCCCGATAGATTTTTTTTGGAAGGCCGAGTCGAGACGCGTGAGGCGAGTTTTCAGGTCGGAACAATACCTCTTCGACCGGCCAGCCTTGGTCTTTGTTTCTACCAGCTCTTCGATTGCCTTGGAGAGGAGCACTGATTTCTGCGTGGCTTCCAGGTGCTTGACAAAGAAATCGGTCGCATCCGCAATGGTCTTCCCGTGGGGCTGGAGTCGATCTTGAGATCTTTGGGCCATCGTTCGCAGCCAAGTTGGGAACTGCACTCCTTCCCGACCTTGATTGAGCAGTTCAATTTCTTTTTGCTCGAGGTATGTTTGGGCGTCTCCCTTGGTTTCGAAGAATCGCCGCTCCCATTTTTCAGATATTTTCGAGCGCACCACCCATTTCAGACGGGGATGCTTGTATGCCTTGACCGTGTAGGCCGATTTCGCCATGGGCTCAAAATAGCAACTGTTGCTATTTTTGCGAGGTAAAATCCGTTTTTATGGCGTTTTATGCGTTTCCATGAGTCGGTATGAAAAACCGCCAAAAACGCTGGGAAACCCTGTATTTGTCAGCTTTCCCGAGGTAAAAGAGGGCTTGGGTTGGGCGGGACTCGAACCCGCAACCAACGCCTTAAAAGGGCGCTGCTCTACCATTGAGCTACCAACCCGAGAGGGAACGGAAATCTAGACGGAACACAAGAAGACGCAATCTTCAATATCGAAATTTGTTGGCCGGAGAGAGATGGGCGATTGCTTCTACCGACGGCCTCCACCCACCCGACCGTAGTCAACAATTCCCATTCCGCCCCAGGGTATTCCGCCGTATCCACCCCAGCCGCCCCACGCACCCCAATCCTGTGCGGCCATCTGATTCATCTGGGCCGCCTCCATGTTCTCGTTGCTGATTTTCTGTTTGATGCGGAGCTGCTTGTAGGCCTGATATTCTATCGGTCCTCCGACGTATGCCCGATTGTTTTTCACGTCGGGAAGGACGAAGTAGGTTTTTCCTTCGTAGGTGGTCTGAGAGACTTTGTCTTTGGGCAGCGACGTGAGAAGAGCCACCTGATCCGCCTTGACCGGCGTGATCACCTTGAATCCGGCTGCAACAGCCGCGCTCTCTTTCTCTTTGAGTTCGTAGGCACAGCCCGAAGCAAGGGCAAGTATTGCGGTTACGACGATAATTTTTAGTGAGGGGTTGCGCATCCTTCCAATCTATCGCAAAGCCGACGCCTGTCGAGGCCAACTTCCGGTGCCCCCTTGTCTGGTCCATTCACCCGGTTCCGCGCGTGGAAAACCTTTGATACTTGATAAAACGCATCGTCCAGTTCCCGACAGCGCAAATCATTTTTCTGCCTGGACGCCCGCTTCTTCCCTGGGTCCTTCTCAAAAACCGTTGCGGGCCATTTCCCCCGAGGGTAGAATGATTTTCATCATGTCAGATATCATGGAGTTTCTTCGCAGCGGAAAACTCGAAAAGTTTGGTGCCGGTGAGGAGGTCATCCGTCAGGGCTCCAAGACCGGGTGCCTGTTCTTCCTCATGGAGGGGACGGTCGAGATCCTTCGGGACGGGGTATCGGTCGCCACGGCCTCCGAGCCGGGAGTCGTCTTCGGAGAGATGTCCGCCCTGCTTGAAGCCCCACACACGGCGACGGTTCGCACCACCACGCCGTGCACGTTCTGTGTCGTCCCGGATTCCCTCGCGTTTCTTGAATCGTCGCAGAAAGTGAGCCACTCGGTGTGCACTCTCCTCGCCCAACGCCTGAACGTGTTGAACAAGTATCTTGTGGATGTGAAGCACTCGCTCGAAGGGGACGACCGCCTGGATATCGTGATCAAAACCTTGGAGGGCCTGCTCCATCACCACCCGCTGCGATCGAGGCCGGATTCCGTTCACAACAGCCCCGTGGAGGTCCGAAGCAGCCCCTCCCCCCTACCCGGTCCGGAAAAATCACCCGGCTAGGCGCGAACAAACAGTCCGCACATGTTTCCCTTAGCCATCCGAAGGATATTCGGCTATGCTTTCCCCCCATGAATACCTGTCCCTGCCTCGAATCCGTCAAGACACTCATCACGACCGGGAAATGGGAAGGTGGAAGTTGTGAGTGCGGAAAGAACATCACGACCAACCACCTCATCATTGCCGGGGTCATCGGTTTTCTTTTGAGCATCCTGCTGGGAGCGCTGTTTTTCCGATCGAGACGGGATTGAGGCAACCCGGGTGGCGATCCTCCCTTAACGCGCGGCAGATGTTCATCCATGCGCACAAAAAGCCGGGAGCCGGAAGGCTTCATCCCTCATTCCGATTGATGTCGGGATTCTCTGATGTGCGGTGCTGCCGACCGACCGGGCTTCGCGCCGTGCGGGCCATGCTGTTATTCATCGTGCCCGCTCTCCTCTCGCTGGACTGCCGGGCTTCGGAACTCCGATTGTCGCCGCCGCCTGATGGTGGCGATGCCGTTCCGAAATTGCGCGAGGCCATTGCAAAGTGCCGCGCGGAGGGGATTCACCGACTCGTGTTGGAACAGGGGGTCTGGAACATTTATCCGGAAAAAGCGGACGGCGAGTTCCGCCACGTCACCAATCACGATTCCGGCTACCGGCGGATGGCGCTGCATCTGGACGGCTTCTCGGACTTCGAGATCGACGGTCAAGGCTCCACGCTGATGTGCCACGGGGTCATCATGCCCGTCGTGGTCGATCGTTCAAAAAATATCACCCTGCGGAATCTGGTGATCGATTGGGAGAAGCCTTTCCAACTCGAAGGTTCGGTTGTGGCCCTGGGTGATGATTTCTTCGAGGTGGAGATGCTGCCGGAATGCGAAGCCGAGATTCGGAACGGAAAATTGCTCGGCGGAATGGCCGAGGGATTCTTCGGTGAGGAGCAAAATCCGAAGGAAGCCCGTCAGGATATTCGATGGAATTATTGGGTCGATCCACAGTCCAAGGCCGCCGCTGCCGTGCAGCCGACGTTGAAACTCTGGAATCCGAACACTCATTCATTTGCCGAGGTAACCGAGTTGACTCCCACCCGCTTCCGGATTCGCAATGCGCATGATGTTCTTCCGGCACCCGGTTCGACCATGGTCTGCAAGGGAATGCTCCGGCCCAACCGGCTCTCGCCGGCGATCCACTTGTCGAGCGTGGATCGCGTGCTGGTCGAGAACGTCACCGTGCATCGCGCGGGCGGGATGGGAATGGTGGTTGAGGATTGCAGCGACGTGACGGCAAAGGGCTTTCGGGTGGAGTTGAACAAGGATTCCAAAAGTCTGGTCACCACCACCGCCGATGCCACCCACTTCATGGGCTGCCGCGGCACGGTGCGCGTGGAGGATTGCCTGTTCGAGAACATGCTCGACGACTCGTGCAACGTGCATGGTGTCTACGCCATCGTCGAGGGGTTGCCCGCACCGGACCGCCTGGCAATCAGCTTCAGCCATTTTCAGCAGCTCGGGACGGTTTTTGCGCGACCGGGCGACCGTTTGCGGCTGTTGAAGAGGGATACTTTGCTGGGGTATGCGGAATGCACGGTCACAGGGATTTCCCGGATCAACGAGGACTATTATGTCCTGAGTTTGGACAAGCCGCTGACGGACATTCTTCAGCCCGACAGCAGCATCGAAAATCTCACCGCGCGACCGGACGTGATTTTTCGAAACAACACCGTCCGCAACAACCGGGCGCGGAGCGTCCTGATCACCTCGGGAGGAAAAGTGCTCATCGAAAACAACCTTTTCGAGCGACCTTCCGCGATGAGCATCCTCGTCGAGGGGGATAATCATTTTTGGTATGAATCCGGCGGGGTGGAGGATGTCACGATCCGGAACAACAAATTCGTCGGGCAGGCCGCGGCCACGACGTTGTTCAAACTTGCCCCGATGCAGCCGGGTGAAAAACGCGCCCTTCCACCGTATCACCACAACATCCGGATCCTCGACAACGACATCGAGGTTGCAGGTCCGATGGTGATTGATGCCACCCGCGTGGAAGGCCTGGAATTCTCCGGGAACAAAGTCCGGCTGCCGGAGGATTCCGCAAATTCCGGAACTCCGTCATTCGTGTTCAAAGCCTGCTCGAACCTTGTTTTCCGCGGCAACACGTTCAACCGCCCCGCACTGATCAAAATCCAGGAACCGGCTGCGCCTGTTGTGCTCGAGGCGAATACAAATCTTTCGCTCCAGTAAAGCAGGTAAGAAAATGATGGCGGAAATTTCCCGCGCAGTCAGAAGCCAGTCAGACCACAGGCTCATTCAGCCTGGCACAGGCCTCCCGAAGCCATCCGGGAGGAGGTGCCGCATAAGGGCGGAACGTCTCAAGATACCCCTCATGCTCGTTGTAATATAGGGCACGGTGGAGGCCGAGATCGCCCGCCTGGGGAGAATCAATCAGGCTCGCCGAGTCGTTGGCGCTCATCTGGAAAACGACGCGCATTTCGAATTCGCCGAGCGCCTTGCGGCTGAGCGCGCGGCCGATGTTGTTGAATGTGTCGAACGTCACGATGAGGTGGATTCCGTGGCTGCTGCCCTCGGTCATCAGCGTGTTGAGTTGCTTGCCCGGATTCTCCGCGGCATCGTCGCCTCCCGAGAAATCGTATTCGTCCTCGTGGCGGAGCTTTTTGAATTTTTGGAGCCCGTGAATGAAGACAAAGACGGGAGGGGCTTGAGTCTCCCCTGACATGCGAAGCTGCAGTTCGCCGGCGAGGTCGTTCATCGCGCGCGCGACGTCGTCGGGCTGAACAACAGTAACCCTTCCGGACAGATCCGTGGAAACCCCGGTAAGCAGATCTCCGCCGCCGGGCCCGCCGGCGTGAAACAGCACGAGCTTCGCGGTGCCGGCGGGATGCTGGGCCGCCAGGGCGACCAGCGAGGCCGCCAGCATCGTGGTGATGGTTTCGTCCCGCTGCCCGACAATGAGAAGGTGGTTGCCGCTCTGCCGTTGAAACACCACCTCGGTGGGACCCTTGATCGAATTCGGCGCACCGAGCCAGCAGCGGGAAGTCGGGGACGACGTGCGGGATGGATGGGCGAGCAGCGCCCGAAGAGCGGCATTCTCACGGATATCCGCAGGCGTGTTGCCCTCGAAGACGATCGGGCCCGCTCCATCGAATCCGCGTTTTTCCGCCAGCGCGCGGACCCTGTCCAGTTGCGCGTCTCTTTCATCATCCGGAAGCCAGACGACCTGAAAAGGACTGTTCCCCTCAATCGCCCCGGCCGCATCGTTGTAGATGCCCTCGCCCGGTCGCGAAAGCAGTCGGGGAGCGGGATTGTTGTCGTCCATGATGAGGTAGGCATCGGCCTCGTTGCATTGGAGCGCAACGCGGATGACCATCTGGCCAAGGGTGGCACGGGCCAGCGTGTAGGCCCCGCCGAGGGTCTGCGAACCCAGCAGCACATGGATGCCGAAAGCCCGGCCCTGGCGGATGATCCGGTCAAAAAGCAGGGACGCCGTCTGCGCGATCTCATCGTCCTCGACAAAGAATTCCTGGAACTCGTCGATGATGAGCAGCGTCCGCGGCACCGGTTCCCCTCCGCCGGCCTTCTTGTATCCGGCAACATCCTGAACGCCGAGCGCACGGAACATGTCACCGCGCCGCTTCAGTTCCTCATCCACACGACGGAGCACGCTGAGCCCGAACTCGCGGTCGCTCTCGATCGCCACGACGCGTGCGTGCGGAAGCCGGTGCTCAGCATAACATTTGAATTCCACACCCTTTTTGAAATCGATGAGGTAAAACTCGACCTGCTCCGGGCTGCACGAGAGCGCGAGATTCGTGATGATGACGTGGAAAAGCGTGGATTTTCCGGATCCTGTCTTCCCGGCAAAGAGGGCATGCTGGCGGGTGCCTTTCCCGATCGCGAGGTATTGAAGCTTCGTGGCGCCGGTGCGGCCGATGGCGATCCGGAGTTCTTTTGTCGTGTCGTTCGTCCACAAGTCGGCCTCCTTCGGCGCGATCTGTGCGAACGGGACCTCCACGCGATTCGAGTCGATGCTGCTCCGGCCGATGCGGTGGACCAGTTCGATGGCGAGCTCGGATTGTGGCGGCGGATCGAAAGCGAGTTCCTCCCAAACTTTGACTCCCTCGTTGGCAAAGGCCCACCCGCCGCTTTCCTCCCGGAGGCAGATGCTGCTTTTTCTCAGCTCATCCGGAACGAAGCCGTCGGGCAGCGGATGCCGGTGGTCCCAGTGAATGAGGGTGAACACCCCGCAGCGCGCCCCGCTAGTCGCGATGCTCTGCAGGCGCTTGGCCGCAGTTTCGCTGAAGTTCGACGGGAAGTCCGCAACAACAAGAAAATGGTATTTCTCCGCCACGCTGTCGGCCTGCGCGTTGTATTCGGTGATCGTGGCGTATTCGTTCCGCAGATACATCTGGATCACCTTTTCGATATGCTCGTTCAGTTCGGCGAGGCGCTCCTCGATCTGGTCGCGCTGGGTCCAGATCCGGCGGTTGATGAGGGTTTCCTCGTAGTCGGCCAGATGCATGAGCCCTGCGAAATTTTGTCCGAGGCCGACCGGGTCGATGATCGTGAAGGCCAGTTTTCCGGGGGGGATCGTCGCGAGTAGGCGGAGGATGACGTCATTCATCGTGCCAATGACCGCCGGGCTACCGGAATCAGAGGTTTCAAAAAGCAGGGACCCCTGCGCTGGAAATGTCAGCGCCAGCGGGATGGCAGGCTTTGCCGGACCGGGCAGCGCCAGCCGGAGATCTTTGGGAGAGATCGAAGACAGGTCAGGACACAAGGTGGCGAACTTTGCTCCGGGAGGAAATTCCAAGGCAGGCGTCCAGCTCTCCACCGCCTCCGCGCTCCATGCCGGCGTGAACCGCTGAAGTAGGCTGTTCATCGCGGCGACAGCCTCGTAGAGGGGATCCATCGCAGCCGTCCAGACAGCCCTGAGTTCCGACCATCCGGTCTCCTCATTCGCTTCGAGCGTTGCTATCGCCGAGTTGTGCGTAGACAGGGCTTCTTCCTTCAGGGTCTTTTCCCGCCTTTGGATTTCCTCGAGCCCGGCAGTCCGTGCGGCTTCGCACCGCTGGAGCTTCGGATGAAAGAGACGTTCGTTTTTTTCCAGCAGACGTGGTGCCTGGCGTTCGATTTTTTCCTGGATCTTAATGGCGAAGTTTTTTTCGATTTCTTCGCCGCGGGCCCACTGCGTGTTGACCTCTTCGCACAGCCGGTCGTAATCCTCCTGGAGCTTCCGGCGGGTGCTCTCGTGCCCCGTCCGGGCTGTCGCGGTGCATGAGTAGAAAAGGCTCCTCGCTTCCGCCAGATCGACGGCAAGACGACCGGCAGCCTCCGCAGACCGACGGGCTCCCGCGCGGTGGAGAAGGAAAACAGCCGCCGTCAACAAAACGGCCAAAACACCGGCTGACGTCACAGCCACATTCCCGTGGCCGAGTGAAAACGCCAACGGGATCGCGATCGCGGCAGGAATGGCGGCGTAGAGGGGAACAAAGCGGAATAGCCGGGGAATCAGGAATCGCTCAAACGCGCGCAGGCATTCCTCCAGCTTAGGGAGGCGATCGCTGAACTCCCCAAAAAAATTCAGGTGATCGCCGGATACCGGGACCCGGATTTCACGTGGGCTCCGGACGAGTTTCAAAAATTCTGGGTAGCCGCGGAAGGCAATTCGGATGCGCTTTTGCAGCCGCTCGAAAATCAGGCCGCAGACTGCGAGTTCCCCAGTGAATACCTCGAACGCATCGTCCTCAGCTTTGAGTTCGAGCGGGAGGTTTTTCGTCGCGTTGAAGTGGCGCATCTGGAGCTGTCCAAGCCACCGTTCTTTCGCGATCCGAGCCTGCGCCAGTAAATCGTCCAAACCTTTCCGGCTGACCTCCTCGATCCGCCTGCGGCGGCCGTCGTAAACCGCCCGCGCCCGCGATTCGCTCCCAACAAACTCCTTCTCGACCCTGGCCGTCTCTTCCGCGATCCGCCTCTCCAGCTTGGCCATTGTTTCGCGATGCCGGCGGGATGCATCCATCCGCAGCCGGGCGCAGTCGCGCGTGAGCCGGGATTCCTTTTCCGCAAATTCCACGGCGGCTTCCTTCAACCGGGCCATGATCCCGAGGCCCCGGTGCACCTGCAGATCGCCGGGGCTACTCACAATCGTTCCGAACCTTTCTCATGACGGCTTCAATTTCTTCAATGGCGGCCACCGCCCGGTTGATTTGCACCGGAAGCTCGCTGAGAAACTTTTCCTCGAACTCCCGGCTCTTGATATCGCGCCAGTGTTCCTTGGTTTGGCCCCATTCCACCGAAAGCTCCTTCATCGCCTGGATCAACTGGGCAGCACTCGTGCGGGCACTCATGGCTCGGCGGCTCCCTCCGGTTCACTGATGATTTCCGGCTGTCCGGACGGGCCGCTCTTCGCTTCGCGCGGCGCTCCGGATTCCGAATACTCAGCGAGGTTTTGCTGCGTTTGAACAAGATAGGCAACCGCCTTCGGGAGGTCGTGATCGAGCACGCCGCGGAGGCTCTCCAGTTTTTTTGATAGCGGCGCAATCAGGGATTCGTAGCCGCGGATCCACCGCTTGACGTTCAGCAATTTTTCCTCCGCCTCCACGAGCTCCTGCTTCGCCTGCCGGGCAGCCACCATTTCCCGGGTCAGGTTTTCTCGGAAGGATGACATCCGGGCGTTGAGGAGCTCCTGCTCCGCCAGGTCCAGCGCCCGTCGGCGACGGCGGATCTCCCCCTCCCAATGGACGCGCCGGTCACTCTGCAGCCATCCGCGCGTCCGCCGGATCTCGTCTCCCACCTCATCCACCCGGGCATGCGCCTTGTTCAGGAAAAGGATGAGATTCGTCCGAAAAGTTTCGAGCGCATCAAATGAAGTGATCTGGGCCTGCTCTGCCATGGGGTCTATCTCTGATCCAAATACTGCTCGATCCGCTGGGCCTTGCGAAGGAGATACGGAGTGTGCTTCTCGGAAACCTCCACGAACTTTTTCAAAACTTTCAAGGTGGCGATGAATTCCTCGGCAAATTTCTCGTGCTCCTGATCCTGCCAGGTGCCGCCCAGCGAGGTGAACCGTGCCTGGAGGGCGGATGCGCGGACCTGCACATCATCGTTGAACCGCTTGAGCTCGCTGGCGAAGCGGCGCACCTCCTCGGGATCCATGATTGCCTGTGCCATCCAAGGATTGTGGTGTCAGAGGGCTGTCGAAATCAAGAGCGGGGATTTCTTTATTGTCCGCCGTGAGAGGTCACAAAAGTCAACCGTTCACCTTTCCCCTCATTTTTTTGGTTTCCCCGCGGCGGCGCTTGGATTCGACCAGGCGGGCTTTTGTGCCTCGGGATCGCCGGGCTTTTCGGCGGCGGTCGCGCGCGGCTTCGGCAAGGGCGTTGAGTTTTCTCGCGCGCGCAGCCCCGGCGATTTTCTCCGCGAGCCGGCGGCGGGCCTCCGCCCGGTTCATCGCCTGCGAGCGCGAGGTCGTGACCGTCACGCTGAGGCCCGTGGGAATGTGGCGGAGCGTGACGGCGGTCGAGACCTTGTTGACGTGCTGTCCACCCGGACCGCTGGAACGGGCAAACTGCTCGACAATGTCCTCATCGCGAAGGTGCGACATGGCGGGATTTTCACGCCGTGTTTGTCATTTCGCAAGACCTGTGATGAAATGGCCGTCAAATGGAGTTCACCACCACCCGAGAAAACGGCCTCATGCTGGACGGAATGTCGTCCGACGGGATCAGCCTGCTCATCTCCCGCAAAGGGGCAGAGATGGTGAGCCTTGCCCGGAATGGAACCGGTTTTCTTCACCGCGACGGCCAGACAGCTCCTCCTGCGAACGGATGGGCGAACCACGCCACGGTCATGGGTTATTTCCTCCACCGGCTCTGGCAGGAGCAGTCGGTTTACCGTGGAAAAATCCTGCGCGGCGGAACTCATGGTTTTGTGCGGCACTTCGATTTCGACGAGCCGCTGAAGCTGGCGGATGGACTGGTTTACAGCGTTCCCGCCGTGCAGGTTCCTTCCGAGGCTTACCCGCTGCGGGTCGGCTTTGAACTGGCCTACCGGATCGTGGAGGGCGCGGTCCGGGTGGAGTTTGCGTTTGAAAACGAAGAGCCGGAACTGGATGCCCATGTGAGCTTCGGTCTTCATCCCGGATTCGCTGTTTCATCCATCCGGGACACGAAGATCCTTCTGCCACCGGGAAGATACGTCCGGCATTTTGCTCCGGGAAATTTTCTGGATGGCCGCACCGAGGCATTCGATTTCGCCGGAGGTGATTTTCCCTACGAAAAAAGCGATCTGCCCGGGTCCTTCATTCTTGGAATCGAGGGGGTTCCCTCGCGGGTATTCCGCCTTGAGAATGCCGGCCGCGAGGTCTCGCTCGACTTCTCCGAAGTGCCGTATGTAACGTTCTGGAGCGACTCGGACAACTTTGTTTGTATCGAACCCTGCTGGGGCCTGCCGGACAGCAATCCGCCCACGCCCTTTGAAAAAAAGGCGGGCATCCAGACGATTCCCCCGCTCGGGCGGTTGCGGCGGGGATTTTCCATCACACCATGATCTCATCCTTCCTCACCCTGGTCATCCGCATCGCCATTCTGGCCGTGTTCACATTTCTATTCGTCGTGCTGTTCGACCACGGGCCGGACGACTACCTCACGAACGTCCGGAAGGATTTCACACGGTTGGTCGATGCCGTGGCCCCGATGATCTCCCCTGCCGGGACAAAATCTCCCGCGAGCGGGACTTGATGAAGAGCCTTCGGGCCGCTAGCGTTAGCGGTTCTTATGGCAGTCAAGACCGAAAAGGACCTCCCCGAACAGTTCCGCGCCACCTGGCTCAAAGCGATGAGCGCGATGCAGCTCCGCAACTATGGATATGCGGTTCAGCTCCTCCAGCCGCTGCTCAAGGCCCATCCCGAGTTTCTGCCCGGACGCCAGCTCGCCCGCAAGGCATCGGTCGCCAAGAACGCCGGTAAAAAGAGCATGCTCGGCGGACTCTCGAGCGCGTCGTTCAGCACGATGAAGGTGCAGAGCCTCATCAAAAAAGATCCGGCGGCCGCGATGGATGCGGCGGAAAAAATCCTGGAGAACGAGCCTCACAGTCCGCAGGTCAACCAGCTCCTCCGGGAGGCCGCTCTCGCCGCGAACATCCCTGAGGTCGCCGCTTTCGCCCTCGAAACGATCATCGAGGGAAATCCCCGCGACACCAAGACGATGCACGAGCTGGCCAAGCATCACATGCAGCAGGGGAATCCGCAAAAGGCGGTGGAAATCTACGGAAAAATCACGGACATCATGCCCAACGACCTCGCCGCCATCAAGGGCGGCAAGGATGCCGCCGCCGCCTCGTCGATGCAGAAAGGCGGCTGGGAAAGGGAAGAAACCACCTACCGGGATCTCCTCAAGGACGAAGGCCAGGCGGTTTCCCTCGAGCAGCAATCCCGCGTCGTGCGCAGCGACGAAATGATCGATCAGCTCCTTGCCGAGCTGCATGAAAAAGCCGAGCGCGAGCCGGGCAGCGTCGACACCTCACGGAAAATCGCGGAGCTCTACGAGCAGAAGGAGGACTTCGAGAACGCGACCAACTGGTTCAAGTATGCGGCCGAACTCAGCGGCGGCTCCGACCAGTCGCTCGTGCGCAAGGCAACCGACCTTCACATGAGGCAGTTCGATGTCGCGATCAAGGCCCGAGAGGAGTTCATAGCGGACAACCCCGACAGCGACGAAGCGGCGCAATACCGGACGGAGGTGGACGCCCTGAAAATCCAGCGCGCCGAGCTTTTGCTCGAGGATGCCCGCAAGCGGGTGGAACGGAATCCGACCGATCTCATGTTCCGCTTCGAACTCGGCGAGATCCTTGTGAGCCTGCAGCGGTATCAGGAGGCAATTCCGGAGCTGCAGAAGGCCCGGATGAACCCGAGCGTGCGCATCCGGGCGATGGGGCTTCTAGGCCAGTGCTTCATGGCGCGGACCATGTTCGATCTGGCGGCCAAAACCTTCTCCGATGCCGCCTCGGAACTCAGCGCGATGGACAACGTCAAGAAGGACGTCGTCTACAACCTCGGGCTCGTTTACGAGAAGATGGGGAACAAGGAAAAATCCATCGAGTGCATGAAGCAGATCTACGAGGTGGACTACGGATATCGTGACGTCGCGGCCAGAGTCGAAGGGTCGTATCAAGGGTAGTCTTTTCAGCTTCCCGAAAGGCGCGGTGTCGCATATGGGTGAGTGATGGTCAAGAAGCTCCTTCACACCCGCTACCGGGTATCCGACCTCGAAAAAACGGTGGTTTTCTACCGCGACGTGCTCGGGCTGGAGGAAGTTCGACGGTTCACGAGCGGACGCGGATCCCAGCTGGTATTCTTCAAAGCCCCCGGCAGCGAGGAACTCATCGAAATTTGCAAATACGATGCGAGCGGGCCGGTCCAGGTCGGTCCCGACCTGACGCACCTCGCCTTCGAGGTCGATGACATCGAGACCTTTGCCCGGCACTCGGCCGCCCTCGGCTACCCGCTGAGCGATGGCCCGCACAAGTCGTCGAGCGGTTCGGTCATCGCCTTCATTGATGCCCCCGAAGGCTACGAGATCGAGCTGATCCAGCACGCGAAAGGCGATTGATGGAATTCGACTGGACAGGCACGACGTTCGAGCCGGAGGCGGTCACCCGCAAGGATATCGAGGAGTCGTTCGAGGATCCTTTCAGCATCCGGATTATGCCGGAACTCGACGAGGTGGCCGGGCGGGAAGCCAGGTATTTCATCCTCGGCAGATCGATCTCCAACCACCCGATTTTTTCCGTCTTCTGGACCGACGGCAAACTCTACCGCGTGGTGTTCTCGAGGCGGATGACGCCCGAGGAAGAAACGTTTTACGACAGGAAAAACTCGGACCCAAACTGACCATGCGCGTGCTCACAAAATGGAAGGACCTCCCGGTGTTCTCCTCGGAGGAGGAGGAGATCGGGTATTGGCAACAGACCGCCCTCGACCCTCGGCTCATGAACGGCTCGATGCTGAAAAACGACAACCGCGACTCGACCACGATCACCCTCCGGTTCGACCCCCGCATGCTCGCCCGCATCAAGCGCCTCGCCCGCTCGCGCTACCTCAACTACCAGAGCATGATCAAGCAGTGGCTCAGCGAGCGGATGGAAAAAGAAATCCAGTAGCCTGCGCGCCTGCGGCACGAATTCGAACCCGTGCCAGCGGGGGCTGGCCGGGAAGCCTGCCGCAGGCAGCCCGAAGGGCGAGACGAGCTGGAGCGAGCGAGGCAAATGGGAAATGGCGGGCGCTGCGCGGCCGGATTTCTTGGTGCGGGTCTGAAGGTGTCGCGGCCGCGTGAGGAACCGCTGCAGGTTCCGGGTTCAAAAAACCTCGTGCATGCGGTCGCAGTAATAGCGGACATTGTCCCACTCCGCATCCGGCGCGATGCGGTGATCCGGGCACGGGACGTATCCCCCGATTTCCACCAGCGGTTTCAGCCGCTCGATTTCCGCGTCGATGGCCGCGCGGTCTTTTGCAAAAACCGTTTTGTTCACGCCGCCCACCCCGCGCAGTTCGCGCCCGAACTTTTCGCGCCAGGGGGCAATCGAGGAGTCCCAGGTGCCGACTTCGATCGGGAACATCGTATTCACGCCGTTTTCGAGCCAGACCGGAATGAGCGCGTCAACCAGGCCGTCGCAGTCCACGGAGACAATGTCGATCCCGTATTGGCGGACCAACCCGGAAATCCGCCGGTAGTGCGGCCCGACCACTTCCTTGAAAAAGGACGGCAAAACAAGCGGCCCGCTTTTGAAGCAGATGTCTTCCCAGAAATGCGCGAAGTTGAATTTGGCCCCCGCCTTGAGGATAAACTCCGTGTTGCAATAATGCAGGTCGGCCACGGTCTGCACGATTTCCTGAAGAAGCTCCTCGTCGTCGACTTGAAGGTAGCTCAGGCCGACAAAACCGAGCCAGTTGCGGATGTCACCGATCAGACTGCCGCAGTAGAGGCCCATGTGTTCCGTGTTGTTTTCGTCTTGGAGCATCTCCAGCCCCCCCGCACCGAACGGCTTGAAAGTGCCATCCTTCGGATTAAGAACCGGCGCGCGCAGAATCCGATCCTTGGAAAACTGGAGCCTGGGCAGGTAATGTTCCTCCCACGAAGCCCTGTCCTTCAAGGTGTGGTCCAGTTCCATGGGAATGCCACCCGCGCCCGGCGCTTCGATCTCGACCGCCCCCACGGAATTGAGGACTTTCATGGAACCGTCAGGAAATGTTTCGAGGATGCGGCGCTCGAAGGGAGGGTCTATGGACCCGTTGAACAGAAAGGTGGTGAACCAGTTGAAATCAAAGCCGAGCTTTGCCGACAGCGATGGGGTTCCTTCGTAAAAGCTTTGGGCCTCTTCCCCGGTCAGATGGCCCTCGGCCCGCCACTTTTGGAGTGTTTCCGCCCAGAATCCAAAATGGACCACCGGCAGTTTATCGACCGGTAGATAGTGAAGGACCGCGCTGGCTCGTTCCCTGTTGTTCATAAGAAAATTTATTTCGGCGGGTCCAGCGGCGGCGGCATGACGGGCTTTTTCTTCGGGCCTGCGCGGAAGCAACCTCCTGTGCTGAAGCGCGTCCATGCCATG
>QYQL01000103.1 GCA_007280915.1 Verrucomicrobiaceae bacterium
ATTCCCAATTGTACACCGAACCGGGTGGAATCAACTGATGCCTGCGGTCGGTCCGGAGGCCAAACCCCACCAGCGTTCCCTTGGTAGGGCGCGACGTCCCGGCTCGCCGCGACATTTTACCCATCAGACCGTGATTTTGTATAATGGCAATGCCACAGGTGCCACTCGAACAGTTTACGCGAGAATCTGCATGCATTTCTGGCAGTAGGCAGCCGGGTCGCTGGATTGCAGAATTCCGGAGACCACCACAGCGCGCTTCGCTCCTGCGGCAAGCACCTCACTGAGGTTTTCCAGTTTGATTCCTCCAATACAGAATATCGGAACAGAAACACGGCGGTGCACTTCGGCAACATCCCGCAATCCGACCGGCTTGTAGTCGGGCTTTGTCGGTGTGGCAAAGAGCGGTCCGAAACCGATGTAATCGGCTCCCTCTGAATCCATGGCCTGTGCAAGACTATGGGTCGAGAGGCCGATGATGGCCTCGGGTCCGATCATGGCGCGGACCTTCGCGATCGGCATGTCATCCTGGCCGACATGCACGCCATTCGCGCCGGTTTCCGCAACAAGCTGCGGATGGTCGTTGAGAATGAACGGAACCCCGGCCTCGTGGCAGAGAGGGGCGATCCGCAGGGCGATCGCACGGACGGTTTCAATATCCTGCGTTTTCGCGCGGAGTTGGATCATTCCGACTCCGCCATCCAACATGAGGCGGGTCATTCGGAGTGCGTTGGCGGGATCGACGTATCCGAGATCAAGGATTCCATACAGATAGCAGCGGGATGGGATTTTCATCAAACTTTGCTGTGAAAATAGACGTGCGCTGGCAGGTTTCCAATACGGTATTTGACCCGCGATGCCTTACTGCTTGACCGCCCCCAGCCGCTCGCAGAAAAGACGTCAGTCCCGCGTATTGACGCCATTTTCGGACAACGGCAGGAGAATCTGCCCCTCAGCGGGCATGGCAGCCGCGTTTGATTCACTTCGCAGCGGGCAGGTGCCGTGTGAGGGAACAACCCACATCGGCGGTTTTGATCTCCTGCGTGGTTTGACAGGGGCATAACTTCGGCGACACTCCCCGCAATGCTCGAAGACAATCATGCTGACATTTTGGGAAAGGCCTGCTCCGGGCTAGGGATCTCGCCGGGCCGGTTCCCGGGGGCATTTCTTGATTCTCCCGATGAAGTCGGTTTGAGGGCCGCCGCCGGGTCGCTCGGGCTGGCAGCCGGTCCGCTCGCGGCGATTGCACGCGGGGAGTATCTGCCCGATGCAGGTCTGGTGCCCGATGGGCTCGCAATGCTCACAACGCCTTTCGGCGGCATGCTGGTGAATTCTTATGTTGTGTGGGATGGGAAATCCGCCGCCGCCTTCGACACGGGGTCCGATTGCGACGGGATATTGGATCTCGTCCGCGAGCGCGGGCTCCGGCTCGAATCGGTCTTCATCACGCATGCCCACGGCGACCATATTTACGATCTCGACCGCCTTCTGGAAAAGACCGGGGCGAAAGCCTGGACCGGCGAGGCGGTCGCCGGAGCGGAGTTGTTCGCTCCCGGGCGCGGATTTTCATTGGGGTCCTTGAAAATTTCAACCCGCCTGACGCGCGGCCACTCGCCGAGCGGGATCACCTATGTGGTCGAGGGGCTCTCCCGCCGGATCGCGATCACCGGCGATGCCCTCTTTGCCGGTTCGATGGGCGGCGGAAAAGTTTCTTACGCCGACGCGCTCCGGACGACGCGCGATGAGATCCTGTCCCTTCCGCCGGACACCCTGGTCTGTCCCGGGCACGGGCCGATGACCACGGTGGGCGGGGAACTCGTACACAATCCGTTTTTTGCCGTTCAGGTGGGGCGTTGAACATGGACACGCGTCAACCCGGCGGAGTGTTCCGTGCCGTGCCACCACTGCTGATGCTTGCGGTGCCGATGCTGGCGGGCCAGGCCGGGCAGGTTTTGATGCAGATGACCGACACGGTGATGGTCGGTCGTCTTGGTGCGATTCCTTTGGCGGGCGCGGCGCTGGCTGGCAACTTCCTGATGTTCGCGCTGTATTTTGCCTATGGCTCGCTCGGAGCGGTGGCTCCACGGATTGCGCATGCCTTCGGGTCGGGTAACGACAGCGGGGTGGGAGCTGCGTCCCGCGCCGGAATGGTCCTCGCGTTCGGAATCGGGATTTTCGTCGCGGGGGGCCTCACTCTGGTCGTTCCGTTTCTCGGCCACCTCGGGCAACCGGTGGAAGTGGTCGGAGTGACGGGTGGATATCTTTTTCTTTTGGCCTGGTCGCTGCCTGCGGCGCTGGCGTCGCTCGTATTCGGTCAGACCGCCGAGGCAGTGAACCGGCCATGGCCGGTGGTCTCCTTTATGGCCGGAGCGCTGGTTTTAAATGGCATTCTGAACTACCTGCTGATCTTCGGGCATTTCGGGTTTCCGGCACTCGGGCTGGCGGGATCCGGATGGGCCACGCTCGCCGCTCGATGGGTCCAGGCTGCCGCCATGGGAGTCTGGGTCTGGCGCGGGGCCGGGATGAGGAAGTTCGTGGTCTTTCGAAGACGGACCGACCGGCCGCTTCTGCGCAGCCTTCTGCGCGACGGGCTTCCCGTGGCCGGTCAGGACGTGCTTGAAGGCGGATCATTCGCCCTCGGGTCTTTGATGATCGGCTGGGTCGGAGTAACGGCGCTTGCTGCCAATCAGGTGACGATCAGCATCGCGTCACTGGCGTGGATGTTTCCCATTTCGCTTTCCATGGCTGCCGGAGTCCGGGTGGCTCAGGCGATGGGGGCCGGCGATCTCGCTGCTGCAAGGCGTTCCGGCATTGCCGGAGTCGTGGTGGGGGCCGGATTGATGTCGGTGTGCGCGGTGATCTACGTGGTGTTTGGAAAGACCTTCGCCGGGATGTTCACTTCCGACCGTGAAGTGGCGGCGCTGGCTGGAACGCTCGTGACCATCGCGGGAGTGTATCAGATATCGGACGCGATCCAGTCGGTGAGCCTCGGCTCGCTGCGCGGGTTGCTCGACAACCGGGTCCCGCTTGTCGCCAATGCGGTCTGCTACTGGGTTCTCTGCCTGCCGACGGTATATTTTCTGACATTCCCCATGGGCCTTGGCGCGGTCGGTATGTGGCTCGGGTATCTACCCTGGATGGCTTTGACCGGCGTTTTCTTTCTCTGGAGATTTCTTCGCAAAACCTCGCCGGTGCGGCAGAGTCATTGAGTGCATAGGACGAACAGAAGATCTCTCCGTGAGTTGGGCCCCGCGGTCATCGCGTGGGCCGCATTGGTCCTTCTTTTCTGGCGTGCCATCACCTGGCTGGCTGCGACCGCATTGGTTCGGGAGCAGGTCGGGCATGCCGCTGTCGTCCTGACATTCGGGCTCTTGTTTTTGCTGCGTGATCGCCCGGGCGGCAATCCGCTCGAACTGCGGTTCGACCGGCGAGCGGTGCAGTTCTACCTCGGCGCGGTCGTGTCCGCCGGGCTCGCAGCCCTGCTGCACGAGCCGCTGCTGATGTTGTGCGGCCTCGGGTTTCTTGCGGGAGCCGTGCTCTTGTTCGTGCTCGGCGATGAGGTGTTTCGTCCGGCACTGGGTTTCGGGCTCGCGTTCACCGGGTTCACCGCCCTGAGCATATTATTCCCGTTTGCCGACTGGCCGTTGCGTGTGTTGGCCGGTAAAATGGCCGGCTGGTTCCTCGGACTGCTCGGGAATCCGGCGCAGTTCGGCTTCACCGGCGAACCGCTGCGGCTGGTTCTGGTGAGCGGAGGGCGACCGTTTGAAGTCGCCGCAGAATGCAACGGCTTCGGAATCATCAGCGGTTGCGTTCTTCTCGCGCTGCTGTTGGTTTTCAGCAGGAGGTTGCGGGTGGTGGACAAATTGATGATCCTTGTGCTCGCGCCATTGCTCGGGCTGATCTCGAACGCGCTGCGGATCTTTCTCATCGTCCTGCTCGCACCCATGGCTGGCGATCATTACGCGATCATGCACGAGGCCGTCGGCGTCGCGCTGTTCTTCGGAACCCTCGCTTTTGTGTGGTGGCTGGTGGCCGGCCTGCCCGAGCGGGTCAGATGAAATCCGCCATCTCGTAGAGAGCTGGATCGCGGACAGGCTGTCGCGGGCGGCGGGTCTGCGCGCTGGGATCATCGCTGGCGGGTTCCTCCGGCAGATCCATGTTTTCAAATGCGTCCCCGAACTCCTCCTCGAGCTTTTCGGGGTCCTCGCCCGATTCCAGACGCCGGATCATCTGTTCCATTTCCTTCGGCATCTGCTGGCCGGTGGCCTCGGTCATTTTCCGCATCATCCTTCCGAGCGCGTGGGGATCCGGATTGCCCTCGTCCATGCCCGACATCTCGCGTTCCATTTCCGCCATCACGCGTTCCATGCGCGGGTCGGAGGAATCCGGCGTCCCGCTCTTTTTTTCCGAGGCGCGCCCGGTCACGGCGAACCGCGAGATCATCCGCTCCATCTTCGCCCCCGGCTTGTCCGGACAGCGAGGGGTCGCTTTTCCCTGCGAAAGGCTGCGGGCGAAAAACGAATAAACCTTGTTCGTGTCGGGAGAGTAGAATTCGTAAATCGGCATGTCGGGAATTTTGAAAGAAATTTTCGATTCGTCAAATCACCTTGGCGCCATCGGATGCCTGGCGTCCGGCAGGACCGCATTTCCCGGGACTTCGACCTCTCGCTCCATGCCGAGCAGTTCGAGCAGGACGGTGACGCGCTCCCGCGCCGGCATGACCTTGGTGACGATCGCCCGGATTCCCTGAAAGGGTCCCTCGACCACCTGAACCTCCTCGCCGATTTCCACGGTGTTGGGGATTTCCACGGTTTCCTCGGCTGTTACCGACGCCTTGAGTTCGTCGATCACCCCGTCGGGAACCACTGCGGGAATCCCGCCGAATCCGACGATCGTCGAGACCCCGTTTGTGGTGGCGACCATCCGGTGTTGATTCGGGTAGTCAAACCTGGCGAACAAGTATCCCGGGAACATGGCTTCGGTGACGCGCGCACGTCCGCTCCGGCGGGCCCGCTCAAACTTTAGGAGCGGGCAAAACACTTCCACCCTGACTTCGCCCAGCAGCGAATGCTTCGCCGCCCGCTCATGTCTGGGGCGGGTTTTAAGGCAATACCATTTTTCTTCACACATCCGAGGTGGCGCATTTTGCCTGATGTCGCCGCCATGACAAGCCCCCAGAATTGTGACGGAACTGTAACATTTCCACGGTTTTCAGCGGCGCTCAAATTGTGAATAAGTTGTCAATAATCGTATGAAATTTTACCGGACTGGATGGATTTCGGACGTTCATCTCGGAACCCGCGGGAGCCGTGCGGCGGCGCTTCTGGAGTTTCTGAGGGACACCGAATTCGAAACCCTTTATCTGGTCGGGGACCTCATCGACATCTGGGCGCTCCGCCGGGGGATTTTCTGGCCGCAGGAACACAATGACGTGATCCAAAAAATTCTGCGCAAGGGGCGCAAAGGGACGGAGATTATCTATATCGTCGGAAACCACGACGAGTTCCTTGCGGGATTTTTCGGTTCGTATGCCAGCGTGACCCTTCAGAAAAACGCGCTGCATATCACGGCGGACGGGCGCCGTCTTCTGGTGATGCATGGGCACGAACTCGACACGGTGGTTCAGAACATGGGCTGGCTCGCGCATGCCGGCGACATCGGATACACGGTTCTTCTCCGCTGCAACGGACTGGTGAATTTCTTCCGTCGCATTCTGGGACTCGGCCACTGGTCGCTGAGCGCCTACGTCAAAGCCGAGGTGAAAAATGTGGTGAGCTTCATCGGGCAGTTTGAGGAAGCCGTCGTGCGGTATGCGAAGGATTACGATGTGGACGGCGTTCTCTGCGGGCACATCCACACCGCCTCGGTCAGAAAGATCGGAGGCATCGAATACTACAACACCGGCGACTGGGTGGAGAGCTGCACCGCCATCGTCGAACACTACGACGGGCACCTTGAGTTGATTGAGCCGGAGGAAACCGTTCCGTCTGACAAGCCTTCGGCGGAGCCGCTCCGCGAACTCGAGCCCGCCGGGGCCTGATCAAAGACCCGGACGCAGGGGGCTGTCGCTGATGATCACCCGCGCGCCGACACCGACGGTGTTGAACAGCTCGATGACGTCGCGGGATTTCATGCGGATGCAGCCGTAGCTCGCCGGCGTTCCGATGTTGCGTTCCTCCGGTGTGCCGTGGATGTAGATGCACCGTCCGAATGCATGGCGGTTCTGATATTCCGAACCGTCGAGCCAGAGGATTCTCGTCACGATCGGGTCGCGGCCCGGCGCATCGGGCACGAGGATTTCTCCCGTCGGCCGCCGTGATTTGAAAACCATTCCCGCCGGTGCGCCTCCGCCGATTTTTTTCTTCACGCGCAGCGAGCCGAGCGGCGTCGCATTGCTGCCCGGTCGATCGCCGAGTCCGAATTTCGAGGTGGAGACCGGGTAGCAGGCGATCGGTTTTCCATCCCGGAGAACCACCATGCGTTGTTCAGCCGTGCTGATCAGCACGCGGTGGCGCGTGTCGCCGCCGCAGCCCGAGAATACGAACAGCGCGGCGATGCACCCCGCGATTTTCAAGAAATGGAATCTCACAAAAAGAATTGACCATTCAATATGTTGTGTCGATTGTCGAAATCAACCCCGTTTGCACACAATATGCGATGCCCGAAGTGCGGCTCTTTGGAAGACAAAGTCATTGATTCCCGGCTGTCGAAAGACGGCGGGAGCATTCGTCGGCGTCGGGAGTGCCTTGGTTGCGAGACCCGCTACACAACCTACGAGCAACTGGAGCGGATTGAGTTGAGGGCAATCAAACGTGACGGTCGGCACGAGCCGTTCGACCGACACAAGCTGCTGGGCAGCATCACCAAGGCCTGCGAGAAGCGCCCGATCGGGCTCGATGAAATGGAGGAGGCAGTCGAGGATATCATCCAGGGATTGGAGGCCGCCCAGGAACGCGAGGTGCCCACGCGGGTCATCGGCGCGAGGGTCATGGAAAAACTTCATGTCCTCGATCCGGTTGCCTATGTCCGATACGCGTCGGTCTACCGACAGTTTCAGGAAATCGGCGACTTCATCGATGAGATCCAGTCGTTTGAAAAACGCGCCGGGCGGACGCCCGCCCAGCCGGAGCTTTTTAAGGCATGATTGCGCTGCGCGACGGTCTGCCCCTGATCCGGTTTCACGACGGGAGCGTTGTGGCGTTCGAGCGCAGTTGGCTCTCGTCCGCGTTGCTCCGCGCCGCGGAGGCTGCCGGATACAAGAAGTGGTGGCTCGCCGATCACGTCACCGAAAGCGTGACGAGCTATCTCGAACAGGATTTTGACGAGCAGGTGGTGACGATCCCGCGCATCGAGAAGGCGGTGCAGTCGGTCCTGCAGGTGATCGGGTATTCGGATGTCGCGCGGTTTTTCCGCACGATGCCTCCGCCGGTGCGGATCTCGCTGGAGGAACTGGCACGCGATGCCGGGGACGGATACGAGCTCCTGTTTTTTGAACTGCTGCGGTCGCGTCTGCGGGACCTTGTCGGCTCCGAGACCGAGCAGGTCGAACTCTGCGACCTGCACCGCTGTGTCAAGCGGCTGCGCTCGGCAAAAAATTGGCGCCGCGACTGCTCCGGACTGCGGGGCGAAATTGTTTCCTTCATCCGGGGCGAACTTCAGCACCGGGCAAAAGACCTCCACCTCCAGCTCTCATGACGCTTTTCGAGAAAATCGTCGCACGCGAAATCCCCGCCGACATCGTTTTTGAAGATGGCGATTGTCTGGCGTTCCGGGACATCTCACCGAAGGCGCCTGTCCACATCCTCGTGGTCCCGAAGCGTGCGATTCCGCGCGTGGCCGAAGCCGTCCCGGAAGATGCCGCCCTGCTCGGCCGCCTGCTCCTGACCGCCGCCCGAATCGCCAAATCCGAAGGAATTTCGGATTCCGGCTTCCGCCTTGTCGTCAACAACGGCGGCGACGGAGGAGAGACTGTAACCCATCTTCATGTACACCTGCTCGGCGGACGCGCGCTCGGCTGGCCGCCGGGATAGCTATTTGAAGATCCCGGCGATCCACGCAGAGACCTGGGTGCCGAAAAAAAACACGGTTACGATCACGGCGGCGAAATAGAGGAGCGTGGTCACACCCCACGCCACGGAGATGATCGTCATCAGCCCGTCGCGCTCCAGCCAGCCGATGCACGCGAAGACGACCATGAGCGCGGGGAGGGTGTTGTTGAGCGGAAGATTTGCCGCGGGGACGACGATCAGCGCGCCGCCGGTCAGGATCAGCCATCCGATGAAGCGGTCCCCACGGGGACCCGACACCCAGGACTTGAAACGCGGCCGGGTGAACTTTCTGCAAAATGCGAGCAGGCGTTTGCAGAAGCGGAGGACAGCGCACCAGCCTTTTCCATGAATCCTGAGCCTCGCGGCCGCTGCCGGGAGAGCAGGACGCTCCCGGCCGGTGCCCATCTGCCAGCCGACCGCGATGAGCGCCAGCCCGCACATCATCGTGAGCGGCCCCAGCGAGAATGGCTGGACGAATGGAACTGCGAGCAGGAGCGAGGCAAAGCAGAAGCTCGAACGCCCGAGCCGCCCGAGCATGTCACCGAGCAGAATCCCTTCTCCTGCCGCGTGTTGCAGGCAGTCGTCCAGCGCGAGGTCCAGCGAATCGGGTTCTTCTGACATGAATCGGATTCGTGATAGCCGAGAATCTCCAGCTTTCAAACAAGAGATTCCCATTGCCACCGGCAATCCTGCCGCTCATAAGGACAGCCGTCATGTCCGAAATCATCTCCTTTTTTCTTCATGCAGAAGACCACCTGAGAACATTCATCGAGCATTACGGGGTCTGGATTTACGCCCTGCTTTTTGTGATCGTGTTCTGCGAGACCGGCCTCGTGGTGACGCCGTTCCTGCCGGGCGACTCCCTGCTTTTCGCCGTGGGTGCGCTCGCGGCGCAGGGACTGATGAAAGTGGAGGTTATCGCCCCGCTCCTGCTTGGTGCGGCCGTGCTGGGCAACACGACCAACTATGCGATCGGATCGTGGATCGGCCCGAAGGTTTTTCATTTCGAGTCGGGATGGTTTTTCCGCAAGGACTACCTGATGAAGGCGCATGCGTTTTATGAAAAATACGGCGGACGTGCGGTGTCACTCGCGCAGTTTATGCCGATCGTGCGGACGTTCGCGCCGTTCGTGGCCGGGGTCGGCAGCATGACCTACAGGAAATTCATCGCGTTCAACGTCCTCGGTGCCGTCCTGTGGGTCGGGCTCTTTGTCGGGGGCGGCTACTTTTTCGGCGGGCTGCCATTCGTCCAGAAAAACATGAAGATCGTGATCCTCGGGATCATCGTCGTCTCCGTCCTCCCGATCGTCATCGAATTCGTGAAGGCGAAGCTGGAGAAAAAATCCGCCGCGTGACCGGGCTCAGGGCTTGAGGATTGCGAACGTCCTCCGGCTGCCGCGCTCGAGGAGGAGGAGGACCCCGCGATCCGGGTCGAGGGACTTCAGGATTTCCTCCAGATCATTTTTCCCCTGCACCGGCCGGCCTCCGGCCTCGGTGATGATGTCGCCTTTTTCGATCCCGGCCACGGCAGCCGGGCTCCCGGGTTCCACTGCCGAGACGAGCGCGCCGCCGGATGCCTGCCGCCGGATGCCGAACTCCCTCAGGGCCTCCTGGTTCGCATCTTTGAGAGAAAGGCCGGGCGAGGACGGCTGGGGGACCGGCTGCTGGGCCGCGTCGGGGTGCTGCTGCTGACGGATCCGGCGTGGTCTGGTCGAGGCTCGCATGATGGGATCGGGCTGTTCGCCGGTCATGACCGCGAGCTTGACGAGGTTTCCCGACCTCCAGACATCGAGCTCAACTTTTTGGCCGATGTTTTTTCCGAGGATTTCATGCTGAAGATCGCCGGCGAGAGCCACCTCGCGGCCGTCCACTTTCAGGATGACATCGCCGGCACGCAGTCCGCTCGACTCAGCGGGCGCGCCGGTTTCGATCCCCTTGACCACAACGCCCTTGGAGAGTCCCGGGAAGAATTGCTGGAGATATTCCGTCTCCTCGAGACCGGCGATGGAAATGCCGAGCCACGGTCGGCTGACCCGGCCGCGATCCATGAGCTGCGCGGCGATTGTCTTTGCGGTGTTGATGGGGATCGAAAATCCGAGCCCGCGGTTCGTGCCGCTGATCAGGGCGTTGATACCAACAACCCGTCCATCAATGTCGCAGAGCGGTCCGCCGCTGTTGCCCGGGTTGATAGAGGCGTCGGTCTGGATGAACTCGTAGCCGTTTCCGATTTGAAGGTTGCGGCCCTTCGCGCTCACGACACCGACCGTGAATGTGTAGGGCAGGTCCATGGGTGTGCCGATGGCGAAGGCGAATTCCCCGACTTTGACCGCGTCGCTGTCGCCCAGCTCCGCGACCGGGAGGTCCTCGCCGTCGATTTTGATTACTGCAAGATCACTGCGCTCGTCGCCGCCCAAGACTTTGGCGTCAAATTTCCGTCCGTCCTTGAGCTTCACCACGATTTTTTCCGCGCCCTCGATCACGTGGAAATTGGTGAGGATGTGTCCGTCCGGCTGGAAGATGAATCCGGAGCCGATATTCGGCTGGTCGAGGACGGGGCTGCCATCGGGATGCTGCAGGAAAAATTCCAACCCCGCCGGGAGTCCCGGGACCGAGACAGTCCCCGCGCGGGAGGCCTCGATGACCACCACGCTCGGCGAGATTTTTTCAAAGACGCCGGCAAACGAGGCATTGAGCTGGCGCAGGGCTCCTTGGGCGGGTTGGGGGGCGGGCTGGGCAGTCTGCGCGTGCAGCGAGGCCATCATCACCGCAAGCCCCATGGTAAAGAGAACGTGCTTCATGGACTGGAAAATAACCCGCTCCCGCGACATTTCAAGTGACTCTCTGCTGGCATGTGCGGTTGGCTTGCCTCCGCGCGGGCAGGGTGTGAAAGTCGGAGGCGAAATGAAGCGCTATCTCTGCCAGCGATGCACGAATTGCTGCCGGTGGCCCGGGTTTGTGAAGCTCACGGACGCCGACATCCCGGCGATTGCTTCATTCCTGGGAATGGAGGAGCGGCAATTCATTCAGGAGTTCACCCGCCTGCGCCCTTCACGTGACGGCCTGGCGTTGACCGACCAGCCGGACGGGGCCTGCATATTTCTCGACGGCCGTGACTGCCGGATCCAGCCGGTCAAGCCCGCCCAGTGCGGCGGTTTTCCCAACACCTGGAACTTTCCCGGCTGGCGGGAGGTCTGCGAGGCGGTCGAGGTGGAGGAATTTCCGGGCCAGCGCGAATTTTGAGGGCGCCGCGTGAAATCCTGCTGGATGCCGGCGCGGGAGGCCGGTAATGTTTGCCCCGTGAGCTACCGGGTTTTTGCGCGAAAGTATCGTCCCCAGACATTTGATGAAGTTGTCGGCCAGGACCATATCACCCGCACGCTCCAGAATGCGGTCGCCGCCAACCGGCTCGCCCAAGCCTACCTGTTTGTCGGGCCAAGGGGCATCGGAAAAACCTCGACCGCTCGGATTCTTGCGAAGGCTCTCAATTGCGTGGACGGTCCGACGACGACCCCCTGCGGCGTCTGCGATGCCTGCAAGGAGATCGCCGAGGGGCGCAGCCTCGACGTCATCGAGATCGACGGCGCGAGCAACAACGGCGTCGAAAACATCCGCGACCTCCGAGACAATGCGGCCTACGCGCCGGCAAGCGGACCGTATAAAATCTATCTCATCGATGAGGTGCACATGCTCAGCACCGGGGCCTTCAACGCCCTGCTGAAGACCCTCGAGGAGCCGCCGCCGCATGTGAAGTTCATCTTCGCCACCACCGAGGCCCAGAAGCTTCCCGCGACGATCACGAGCCGGTGCCAGAGATTCGACCTCCGGAGGATTCCCGCCGACGCGATCGCCAAGCACCTCGCCTTCATCGCGACGAGCGAGAAGATCGTCTTGGAGCCCGAGGCGGGCGATGCGATCGCCCGTGGTGCCGAAGGCGGGCTGCGCGATGCTGAGAGCATGCTCGACCAGATGGTCGCGTTTTGCGGGGAAAAGATCACCGCACAGGATGTGATGGATGTTTTCGGATTCACGTCGAAGGAGACGGTGACCGGTCTGGCCGGACACCTTTTCGCACGGAATGCCGGCGGCGCGCTTGGAATTGTCGCGGAGCAGTCCGGGGCAGGAAAAGATCTTTCCCGTCTCACAGCCGACTTCATCGCCCACCTCAGAGACCTTCTGGTTTCTGTTGCCACGGGCGGCACATCCGTGGTCCCGCAGGGCAAACTTCTCGATCTCATCGAGCACTTCAGCGATGCCGAGACCCGCATGAAATGGGTCGCCGACAAGAAGCTCCAGCTCGACGTCGCGGTCATCAAGGCCCTCCACCTTCTCGACGAGACCAGCCTCACCGATGTGATCGAGACGCTCGCGGGGTTGAGCAGCGGGGAACTCCCGCTGCCCGCAAAGCCTGCATCCAAGCCGGCTCCCGCCTTGGCGCCCGTCCAACCTGCGTCACCGAGATCGGCCGAGCCGGAACCTCCCCAACGGCCTGCGGCAACCCCGCAGCGGACACAGGTCGCCGCAGACGCCGAGGAATCGGATGTCTCCGCGGCCACGGTTTGGGAAAAACTCGCGGATGCGTTCGCGAAGGATTCCTTCATCCGCTACGGCTGGCTGCGCGAGGGGGTCTTCGAGCGTCTCGAAGGCGGCCGCCTCTTTGTCCGCTTTCCTGGATCCGCCCGCGAATCGTCGGAGAGCATTTGGATGGAGCAGGGGATCAAGGATATCGAGTCGAAGCTCACCCGCGAACTCAAACAGGCGGTCAAGCTGGCTTTGGAATTCGACGAAAGCCTCGATCCCCCGCCAGAGGCTACACCTGAGCCCGAACCAGAAGCTCCCGCGCCGGTCGCGAAAGCGCCCGCCGACCCGATGGAGGAGTTCAAAAATGACCCCCTCATCAAGAAAGCCCTAGAAGTTTTCAAAAGCACCCTCCAGACTGCCTCCGCATGAATATCGCCAAAATGCTCAAAGAGGCCCAGCGCATGCAGGAACGCATGGCCGAGGCCCAGTCCGAACTCGCCAACCAGACGGTCGAATCCGTCTCGGGCGGCGGGAAAGTCAAAGTCACCGCCACCGGGGCCGGGGACATTGTCTCGATCAAGATTGATCCGCAGGTGGTGGACCCGCAGGATGTCGAATTTCTCGAGGACCTCGTTCTCACCGCCGTCAAGCAGGCGCTCGAAGACGCCAAGGAACTCGCCGGCGCCGAGATGGGCAAGCTTACCGGCGGACTCAAAATCCCGGGCCTCTCCTAAGAATATGTCAGTATGCTCCGATAAATGGATCCGCCGCATGGCGGTTGAAAAAGGAATGATCGAACCGTTCGTGGACGGACAGATCAAACAGAACGAGGACGGCAGCCGCGTGGTCAGTTACGGGCTCTCCAGCTACGGATACGACCTCCGCGTCTCGGACGAGTTCAAGGTCTTCACCAACGTGCATAGCGCGATGGTGGACCCTAAGGCGTTCGACGACCGTTCGTTTGTGGACATCCAGACCAATGTCTGCACCGTGCCTCCGAACTCCTTCGCCCTTGCCCGAAGCGTGGAGTATTTCCGCATCCCGCGCGACGTCCTCACGATCTGCGTGGGGAAATCCACCTATGCCCGCTGCGGGATCATCGTCAATGTCACCCCGTTCGAGCCCGAGTGGGAGGGGCATGTGACGCTGGAAATCTCGAATACGACCCCGCTCCCCGCGCGTATCTACGCAAACGAGGGACTCGCGCAGGTCGTGTTTTTTCTGGCCGCCGACATCTGTGAGACGAGCTACGCCGACCGCGCGGGCAAATACATGGGCCAGCGGGGGATCACCATTCCGCGCCTGTGAAAACCGCTCTCGCCGTGATGGCGGGCGGCGCGGCGGGCAGCCTCCTGCGCTACCTCATCTCGGTATGGATTGCGGCCCGCTGGGGCGATACGTTTCCCTGGGGCACGCTGGCCGTGAACGTGGCGGGATCGTTCGGCATCGGCCTATTTGCGGGCCTCACGACCGACGACGGCATTCTTCTGGCTCCGCCGCTGCTCCGCGTCTTTGTGATGGTCGGGATCTTCGGCGGGTTCACGACCTTCTCGTCGTTCAGCATCCAAACCCTCAGCCTTGTCCAGGATGGCGAATGGCTGGCCGCAGGGGGCAACATCCTCTTCAGCGTCGCCCTCTGCCTCGCCGCGGTCTGGCTCGGACACACGACCTCCCTCTCGCTCAACAACCTCTCCCTCCGCTAAAATGAAACTCCTGCGCATCTACCTCGACGAATCCGACCGCTTCAATCACAAGCCGCTCTACGAGGCCATCGTTCTCAAAGCCCGTGAACTCGGCCTCGCCGGGGCGACCGTCTTCCGCAGCCCGATGGGCTTCGGGCAGACCAGCGTCCTCAAAACCTCAAAGATCGTGAACCTTTCGACTGACCTGCCGATGGTCATCGACATCGTGGATTCTCAGGAAAAACTCGAAACCCTTTTCCCTTTTCTGAAGGAAAACCTCACCGGCGGGCTTGCCACGATGCAGGATGTCGAGATCGTTCACCGGGCCGGCAGTCCCGGAAGTGCATCGGCGTAGGAGGGGAATTCCGGCCTCCAGCCGATTGCCCGGAGTTTTCCATTGCTCACGCGTTTGTTTGTCAGGCCGCGTTTGCGGTGGGGATCGGGAGGGCCTTCGGGTGGGAGCGGTCTGTTGAGAGCCGATGCGATCCATGAATAAACATCCCGCTGGGTGGCCGGGGTGTCGTCACAGACGTTGTAGATACCGGGAATGACGGTCGGGTCGGCCAGCATGAGCAGCGCCCGGGCCCCATCATCCCGGTGGATCATGTTGACCCACCGCGCGCCTCCAGATTCGAGCACAGCCGTGCCGTCGAGAAACTTGCTCAAATAGACAGAGCGTCCGGGACCGTAGATCCCGGCGAGCCGTGCGACGATCCCCCCGGCTTCCAGGGCCAGGCTCTCTGCCTCAAGAAGGATTTTACCCGTCTCGGTTTCAGGCACAGCCGGGGAGACTTCGGTTATCAACGAGCCGTCGTCTTGACCATAAACAGAAGTGCTGCCTGTGAAGATGATGCGCCGGGGTTGAAAACTTGCGATCAGGTTTTCCAGCCCATCGCGATAGATGGCGCGGTAGGAATCTGCACCGCCACGCCCCGAGCTGGCGCAATGAATCAGGACTTCCGGCTGTTTCCAATGCGGAGGAATTCCCGTGAGATCGCCGGTGATATCAACGGCGCAGATTTCGAACGGATGGTCCGCCAGCCTGGCGGCTGTCTCCCGGGTCGCGCAAATTCCCAGAACATTCCAGCCCAATCCGGAAAACAAAACGGCTGCGGCCTCGCCAAGGAAGCCGCAGCCGGCAATGACCACCCGGGGGTTGTCCAAGATCAGGACACCGGGTTGAAATTGAAGCGGATTTTCATTTTCGCGCGCTTGGCATTGTTTTTTGCTTTGCGGCGCGAGCGTTGGGTGGGGGTCTCGAAGGCGCGCAGTCGGCGCACCTCGTCCATGAGGCCCTCGGCATCAAGCTTCGACTTGAGGCGCTTCAAAGCGCGATCAATCGGCTCTCCTTTTCGAACGATAACTTCCGGCATAAATTCACCTACTTTCTGAAAAATTGGAAGATTACGCTATCTGCTCGTTTGGCCGCCGTCAACCTGGAACTCGGCCGGAAACACGATTTCAGCGGATTTGGTCGAATATCGCATGGTTTTTTATTGAGTCCGGCGGCCAATCGTCTAGTTTCCCCCTTCCCGCGAATCCCATCAGGGGGCCATGACGGCACCCCTCCCGCCCCTTCGGGCGGATGACGGAACGCAGGGAAAACACACAATCCGACTATGTCCGCAAATCCGAATTCACCCAACCGCGCGTTCCCGCTCGAGCGCACCCGAAACATTGGTATCGCCGCCCACATCGATGCCGGCAAAACAACTCTCACTGAGCGCATCCTTTTCTACACCGGAATGATCCACAAGATCGGCGAGGTGCATGAGGGCACGACCGTGACCGACTGGATGGAGCAGGAACGCGAGCGCGGGATAACAATCACCTCTGCTGCAACGACATGCTCATGGATGCAGCGCCCGGAGGAGGGGATCTACAAGGCCTACGAAGGCATCAAGATGCGCGTGAACATCATCGACACTCCCGGCCACGTGGACTTCACGGCTGAGGTCGAGCGCTCGCTTCGGGTTCTCGATGGCGCGGTCGCCGTATTCTGCGGCGTCGCAGGCGTCCAACCGCAGTCCGAGACCGTCTGGCGGCAGGCCACGAAATATGGGGTTCCCCGGATCGCTTTCGTCAACAAGATGGACCGCACAGGGGCCGACTTTGAAGCCGCCGTCCAGAGCATGCGCACGAAGCTCGGCGCAAATGCCTGGCCGATCCTCATTCCCCTCGGCCGTGAGGACTACCTCAAGGGCCAGCTCGACATCATCAACCAGAAGGCCGTCATCTATCTCGACAACGACGTGATGGGCTCGACCTACGAGGTCCATGAGATCCCGGCCGAGATGAAGGGCATGGCAGAAAAAGCCTATGCCGATCTCATCGCGCAGATGTGCGATCTCGACGAGGAGGTCGGCATGCTCTTCCTCGAGGAAAAGCCGATTAGCAAGGAAGCCCTCAAGGCGGCGATTCGGCGTCAGACGATCGCGAACAAATTCGTTCCCGTCGTCGGCGGTTCCGCATTCAAGAACAAGGGTGTCCAGTATCTCGTGGACGCGGTCATTGATTACCTCCCCGGTCCGCTCGACATCGAGCCGGCCAAGGGGCTGAACCCGGACAACGTGTCGGAGACGATCCTGGCGGTCGCAGACGACAACGCAAACTTCTGCTCGCTCGCCTTCAAGCTCTGGAGCGATCCGTTCGTCGGCAAGCTGGTTTTCTTCCGCGTGTATTCCGGCAAGCTCTCGAAGGGAGACACCGTTTACAACCCGCGCACGAACAAGCGCGAGCGCATCAGCCGGCTCATTCAGATCCAGGCCGACAAACGCGAGGACATCGACACCTGCTACTCGGGCGACATCGCCGCGATCGTGGGCATCAAGAACATCACCACCGGCGACACGCTCTGCGACGAGGATCACACGATCCTCCTCGAACCGCCTTCCTTCCCCGACCCCGTCATCTCGATGGCGGTCGAGCCGAAGACGAAGGTCGACCAGGAAAAGATGGGCATCGCGCTCCAGCGCCTCGCCGAGGAAGATCCGACATTCCGCGTCTTCACGAACGAGGAGACCGGCCAGACGATCATCGCCGGCATGGGAGAGCTTCACCTCGAAATCATCCGCGACCGCATGCTGCGCGAGTTCAAGGTCGAGGCAAACTCCGGCAAGCCGCAGATCGCCTACAAGGAGACGATTCTCACCCCGGCCGACGGCGAAGGCAAACTCGTCAAGCAGTCGGGCGGGCGCGGACAATACGGCCACGTCATCTGCAAGGTCACGCCGAACGAACGCGGCAAGGGGATCACGATCGAGAACAAGGTCGTCGGCGGAACGATTCCGAAGGAGTTCATCCCGGCTGTCAACAAGGGCTTCAACGAGGCGGTGCTCAACGGCGTCGTCGCCGGCTACCCGGTCATCGACGTCCATGTGGACATTATCGACGGAAGCTACCACGACGTGGACTCGAACGAAATGGCGTTCAAAATGGCGGCCATCTTCGCGCTCAAAGACGCGCTCAAGAAGGCGAAGCCGATCCTTCTCGAGCCGATCATGAAGGTCGAGAACATCACGCCGGACGAATATCAGGGCGACATCATGGGCGACCTGAACCGCCGCCGCGCGCGCATCATGGGCATCGAGACCAAGGGCAACCTGTCGATGATCAACGCCGAGGTTCCTCTGGCCGAAATGTTCGGATACGCGACCGCGATCCGCTCGCTCTCGAAAGGCCGCTCCTCCTACTCGATGGAGCCGTCCCACTTCGAGGAAGTCCCGGCGCAGGTCAAGGCCGCGATCCTCGACCAGAAGAGCTGACGATTACACAAAAAGCCGCATGCCTCCGGGCATGCGGCTTTTTTGTTGGTTTGCGAAGCCAGCACCTCGGTGATTGAATGGCGTTCATGCCCCTCATTATCACCCGTTTTTCCGAAGGCGTTGGCACGATCACGTTTGAGAATCCGCAGAAGCGGAACTGCCTGAGCGCCGATGCAGTGGCTGAGATGCTGACCGCGCTCGACAATTTTGAGAAGCAGGACGCGATTGCGGTCGTGCTCCGTGCGCAGGCCGGGTTGAAGGTCTGGTCGTCCGGACACGATGTGAACGAGTTGCCCAAGCCGGGCCGCGACCCCCTGCCATATGCCGGGCCGCTCGAATCCCTTCTGCGGCGGATCCAGGAATTTCCCGGGGCCGTGATCGCGATGGTCCAGGGAAGCGTCTGGGGCGGAGCCTGCGATCTCGCGTTTTCGTGCGACATCCTGATCGGCGACGAGACGGCCAGCTTCGCGATGACCCCGGCCAAGATCGGCATCCCCTACAATCCGTCCGGACTCATCCATTTCATCAACCTCCTCGGGCTCAACAAGGCGAAGGAGATGTTCTTTACCGCAGAGCCGATCAACGCGCAGGACAGCCTGAACATCGGGATCCTCAACCACCTCGTCCCGGCCGCCGAGATCGAGGCGTTCACCGCCGCGCTCGCCGCGAAGATCCGGAAAAATTCCCCGCTCGCGATCCGCTCGTTCAAGCGCCAGTTCCGGCTTCTCTCCAGTGGCCTCCCTCTCCCGGCCGAAACATTCGAACTAATCCAGTCAATCCGCCGTCACGTCTATGACAGCAAGGACTACGCGGAGGGTATCCTCGCTTTCCATGAAAAGCGCCCGCCGGTTTTCCGGGGCGAATAATTTTCCCGTCAAGCACTGGGATCCGCCGGCGGCAGTGCGGGTGGAGATTTCTGTTTTCCCAGCCGTGGCAGCAGTCTGCGGAAAATTTTCCGGGTTTCGTTGATCGGTGTCTCCTCGATGAAGTAGGCGATTGCGGCCTTGCCGATCGCGTAGGTTCCCGCGCCCGCGATGAAGCCGGACACGGCATTCCCCCAGATCGGGATGACTTTGACAATTGCCCGGGCGCCCTCGCGGAGGACGAGGCCGGCTCCGATATTGAATCCGAGGGCTCCCAGAAATTCGGCCACGAGGCGCGCGCTGAACGGACGTCCGGTCGTGTGGATGATCAGGCCGACCATCAGGGTCTGAAGGGTGGTGAGGATGGGCATGTCGGCCAGCGGGATCGGCTGCACCCCGATCACCCCGCAAACCGCGCTGAACGACTTCAGCAGGGATCCGGCGATGTGCGCCTGGGCGCGCTTGGCATTTGTGGCCCTTGCAAATTCCAACTGCGCGGGCAGCGGCAGCGCGGCGCAGATCGCCTCGTCACAGGCTGGATCGCTTGCGGTAAGCACCCTCGGAACCCGATGGGACAACCCGTGCTCGGCGGCGAGTCTGGCCTGCAGGCGGAACGCGCTTTCCTGCGCCAGCCCGATGACCGGAGCCTCCACGCTCAGTGTCCGTGCGATGTCTTTTTTCCAGTCCGCTTCGCTCGATTCCTCGGCACCAAGAAAGATAACAACGTCCGGGCTGTGGCGGGTGATGCCGGCGGCGATGAATTCCTCCGGGACATTCTGCCGTGCGTCCAGGATCTGGATCTCGCCCCGTCCGGCCGCGAGATAGGAGCGCCATCCGTTGTCACTGCCGCCGGTTTTAAAGTGGTCCTCGGCCCCGAGCATGGAAAGTACCTGCTGAGGAGTGGGGGCCTCATTCCCGACGAGTAAAAGCCGCGCCGGACGCTGCTCCAGGAACAATTCGCGGATCGGGGTCAGCTCTCGCAGGATCGGCTTCTGCAGCCCGCCCGGCAGCTTTTCGACGAGCCCGGTCAGCCGGTTGTAAACCGTCAGGAGGGAATCACGGTTCAAAATGCGCAAGGTCGTTGAGAACCTTCTCCGTGTGTTCCTCCGGCTTCACTTTCCGGAAGATGGATTTGATCGTTCCGTCCGGACGGATCACGAACGTCGAGCGTTCCGTCCCCATGTATTTTTTCCCATACATGCTTTTCTCCACCCAGACGCCGTAATCTTCGACGAGCGCATGGGATTCATCGCTCAGCAACGGAAACGGGAGGCTGTATTTTTCGATGAATTTTTTGTGGCTTGCCGGGGAATCCACGCTGATCCCGAATGCCAACGCGTTCTGTTCCTTCAGATGCGCATAGCGGTCGCGCAGTGCGCAGGCCTGAACCGTGCATCCCGGCGTGTCATCCTTCGGGTAGAAATAGAGCACAACTGTCCGCCCTCTGAAGTCGGAAAGGTTCACGATTTGTCCATCTCCATAATCCTCGCCAACCGCCAGAGCGGAAAACCCGGGGGCTGGATCTCCGGGAGTCAGTGCATTTGCCATGAGAAACACATTTCACCAACCTTGCCCGCAGCGCAAGTCCGCGCCATCCGTAAACCTCCGCTTCCGTCACTTCGGGGAGAATTCCAGCTTGTGCGCAGGCTCCGCCCGTAGTTCCTTTCCATTGCATGAGTTCCCCCGTGTCCGCTTTGCCCGCCGCCCGTTTGAGTCGCCGTCGTTTTCTGGGGAGCATCATCGCCGCCGGGGTGGCGCCGATGTTTGTTCCCTCCCGGCTATTCGGCGCTTCGGCCCCGGGCAACATTCTGCGGATCGGGTGCATCGGTTCGGGAAGAATGGGTTTCAACGACATGCGCACCGCGATCGGGCAGGGTGTCGAATGCGGATCGCGCATCGTAGCGGTCAGCGATGTGGACCGGCCCCGCATGGCCATTCTCAAACGCGAGGGAGAGAGGCTCGGCCGGGAATTGCACGGGGACGAGACCGCTGAAATCAGCATGCACGAGGATTTTCGCGAACTGCTGGCCCGGAAGGACATCGACGGCGTGATCATCGCCACGCCCGATTTTGCCCATGCATTCATCGCGATCGAGGCCGCCCGGGCGGGCAAGGGGATCTATCTGGAGAAACCCCTCACGTTTGCGATCCCTGAGGGACAGGCTTTGGTGAAGGCCGTGCGCGACCATGGCATTGTCCTTCAGACCGGATCGCAGCAGCGCAGTTCGATCCATTTTCACCGTGTCTGCTGGCTCGTTCGCAACGGGCGCATCGGCACCATCAAGGAAATCGAGGTGACCAACCCGCTGGATTCCGGTGTCGGAAATGCCGCTCCCATGCCGATTCCAGAGGGCCTCGACTACATCGCATGGATGGGGCCGACCACCGACGAACCCTATACCGAGGACCGCGTCCATTCTCAGAACGACCCCAATCTCTCAAGCCGTCCCGGATGGCTTCAGATCGAGAAATACTGCCGGGGCCAGGTTGCTGGCTGGGGTGCCCACACATATGACATCGCCCAGTGGGGGCTCGGGACCGATTTCAACTCCGGTCCGGTTGAGATCACGGCCGAGGGGGAATTCCCGGACCGCGGGCTGTTCAATGTCCACACCACCTACTCGGGAACCGCCCTCTATGGCAATGGCGTCGTGATGAAATCCAAGAACGGCACCACCGGCACAATCAAGTTCATCGGAACCGACGGATGGCTCAGCGTCAAGCGGGGGAAGTTCGATGCCAGCGATCCGGAAATTTTGCGGGAGAACCCGGAGGGGGGGATTCAACTCGCGACCTCCAACAACCACATGGGGAATTTTTTGCAGTGCCTGAGAAGCGGGAAAGATCCCGTTGCTCCAGTGGAGGTCGGTCATCGTTCGAACACAGTGAGCCTGCTTCATTACATCTCGATGAAAACCGGCCGCACGATCCACTGGGATCCCGCGACGGAAAAAATCATCGGCGATCCCGGGGCAGACAAACTGGTGGAGTGCGACTGCCGCCCCGGCTTCCCGCTGGGATCCTGAATTTGCTCAGGCTGCGGCGGCCGCGGCGTCCAGAGTGATCTGACGGCGGAGCGCCTCCACGTCGGGAAATTTCTGTTCCGGGCGGAGGAAGCGGAGGAATCCGACCTCGATGTCCTTTCCGTAGAGGTCGCCTGAGAAGTCGAGCAGGTGAACTTCCAGGAGGCGTTCGCCATCGGATTGGACGGTCGGACGGATGCCGATATTTGCAACGCCCGCAAAAAAACTCCCATCGAAACGCACGCGCACGGCGTAGACGCCATCGGGCGGAAATTGTTCGTTGTGGGCGGCGAGATTGGCCGTTGGGAAACCAAGCTGCCTGCCGAGACCGTCCCCGTGCCGGACGGTTCCAAGGATGGAATACCGGCGTCCGAGGAAGATTTCGGCGGTATCGAGATCCCCGGATTCGACAGCCTTGCGGATGAGAGTGCTGCTGACCATTGATCCGCCGATGGAAACCGGATCGACTTCGGTCGTTTCAAATCCAAGTGACGGCCCGAGCGCGCGGAGGAGGTTTCCGTCGCCGCGCCGTGCGTGTCCAAACTTCCAGCCCTGCCCGACACAGATGCGGCGGAGCGAGCGGGCGGATGCGCTGAGGCGTCTCAGAAACTCATCGGCCTCGAGGGTGGCGAATTCCTCGTCGAAGCGGATGACGAGCACGTTCCGGATTCCGAACCCGCGTATGAGGGCGATCTTGTGAGGTGTCGAAGTCAGAAGGCGGGGAGCCCGATCCGGCCGGAGGATTTTGGATGGATGCGGGTCGAATGTGAGGGCGACCGCTGAGCCCTCCATCCGGTGCGCGGCATCCAGAGCCGCCTGCAGGACGGCGCGGTGTCCGTGGTGCACGCCGTCAAACACTCCGGCGGCGATGGCGAGCGGTCCGGGGACCGATGCCAGGCCATCCATGCTGTCGAGGATGTTCATTAGGCCCCCCGGAGGCGGGAAACAGCAGGCAGGCTGAGCACGCGCGCGGCGATGGCATCCAGCGGCCCGGCCTTCAGCTCCTTGATCGTCACGGAACCCTCCACGTCGAATCGCCCGGACTTCGTCCGGCGCAGAGCTTTCAGGTGCGCGCCACAGCCGAGTGACTGCCCGATTTCGTGGGCGTAAGTGCGGACATAAAACCCCTTGCTGCAGACCACCCGGAAATCGATTTCCGGCATGCGGACCGCCAGGATTTCATGGGCATAGACGTGGACGAATCGGGGTTCCCGCTCGACCTCCTTCCCCTGCCGCGCGAGTTTGTAGAGCGGGACGCCGTCCTTCTTGATCGCGCTGACCATCGGCGGAGTCTGGTAGAAATCCCCGTGAAATTTTGCGAATGCCTCGTCGAACTGGGCGCGGGAAAATTCCGGGACCGGCAGCGTCGCGGTGACTTCGCCGTCGGCGTCCTGGCTGTCTGTGGTTTTGCCGAGTTCAAGGGTCCCGACGTATTCCTTGTCCTCGCTCATGAGGAGGTCCTGGATCTTTGTGCCGCGGCCGATGGTGATGAGAAGGAGGCCTGTGGCGAGGGGATCGAGCGTGCCGCAGTGGCCGACTTTTTTCGTATCCAGGGCGCGGCGGGTGATGGCCACGACATCGTGCGATGTCATGCCCGGCTCCTTGTCCACCAGCAATACTCCGTCAATCCCGCTTTCTGATCTCATCGCAAACAACTTTCAAAAAATCCTGTTTCACCCGATCGAGCGTTCCGTGCACGCGCGCGCCGGCCGCCATCGGGTGCCCGCCGCCCTTGAAGATCTGGCAGACTTTGCAGACGTCGATGGCTGGGTCCTTCGAGCGCGCGCTGACGCGGACCTTTCCGTCGGGAAGTTCCTCGAAGAAGATGGCGGAAAGCACCCCTTCGACCGAGCGGAGGTTGTCGATGATCCCCTCGTTGTCCTCGGGGAGAACCGCGAGCCGGGCAGCATCTTCCAACGTCAGTGAAAACGTGGCGATCCGGTCTTCGCAGTGGAACTCCGCGCGGTTGAGAGCGAAGCGCAGGAGCTCGAACCGGCGCTTCGGCTGGCTCTCATACATCGCCCGGGAAAGCGTCGCGACATCGACTCCGGCGGACACAAGAGCGGAGCCTGCGTCAAACGTGCGCGCGTTAGTCCCCTGGTATTGGAACGATCCGGTGTCGGTGGAAATCGCGGCGAAAAGATTGGTCGCGATGGCAGGGGTGATCCGGACTCCTGCATGACGGAAAAACTCAAAGAGGATCTGGCCTGTGGCCGGCGCCGAGGGATCGACATGGTTGATTTCGCCGAACAGCTCGTTGCTCACATGGTGGTCCATGTTGATCCAGAGGGCACCCGGAGCAATCGCATCCACGACCGTGCCCAGCCGTTTTTTGACCGAGGTGTCGAGGATCAGGAAGACGTCGAACTTCTCCGGGGTGGCGGGAGGCGTCGAAACAAGCTCATGGCCGGGAAGGTAATGAAATTTTGTTAGCGTGCCGTCCTCGTTCCAGGCGGTGACGTCCTTCCCCTCGCTTTTGAGCCAGAGTGCGGCGGCGATCGTCGAGCCGAGAGCGTCGGCGTCCGGCCGAAGATGGCTTGCGACGGCGATCCGGTTCGCGCCGCGGAGGGCTGAGGCGATTGAGTCAAACATTTTCGTCAAGTCCGAGCTCATTCATGATGTTGAGGACGCGCGAGCCGCGCTCGATCGCCTCGTCGATTTTGAAATGCAGGTGGGGCATGTATTTGAGCGTCACGCGCTTTGCGACCTCGTTCTGCAGGTGGGCGCGGCTGCGTTCGAGTTTCTCCAACACCGCCTGCTGCTGGCCCGGAGTGCCCAGCGCCGACACGAAGACGTGGGCCTGCTTGAGATCCGGCGTGATGTCGACCGCGCTGATCGTGACGAGGATCGGAGTGAAGTCGAGATCGCGCAGAATGATCACGCCCAACTCGCGCTTGAGGACTTCGCAGACCCTTTCGAGGCGGTGCTTCACCGGTATCAGAGCTGCTGCGGGATCTTCTCGAGCGTGTAGCACTCGATGATGTCCTCGGGAAGGTATTCCGTGAAGTCGCCCAGTTTGATGCCGCACTCGAGCCCGGCCCGGACTTCCTTGACGTCGTCGGTGAAGCGGCGGAGCGTTGCCAGGCCGCCGTCGTAAATCGGCTGGCGGCGGCGTAGCACGCGGGCACGGGCGGTGCGCGCGATGCGTCCGTCCGTGACCATGCAGCCGGCAACCTTGCCCTTGGTGAGATCGAAGACCTGCTTGACTTCAGCGTGTCCGATGATCGCCTCACGAAGCTCCGGTTCAAGCATCCCGCTCATCGCCTCGCGGACCTGGTCGAGCAGTTCGTAAATAATGCTGTAGAGCTTGATCTGCACGCCCTCGCGCTTGGCCGCCTGGGCGGCCGTGTTCTCGGTCTTCGTGTTGAAGCCGATGATGATTGCATTCGACGCGCTGGCGAGCAGGACGTCCGAGTCGGTGATCGGACCGACCGCCGCGTGGATGATCTCGAGTGAGATTTTTTTCTGCGGGAAGTCCTTGAGCGAGGAGATGATCGCCTCGAGCGAGCCCTGGACGTCGCTTTTCACGATCACCTGCAGGGTCGGCTTCTGGTCCTCCGCCAGATTGGCAAATAGGTTCTCAAGCGTCGCCCGCTGCGGAGCGGCGAGCTTGTTCGTGCGGATGGATTCCAGGCGCTCATCGCTCAGGATGCGAGCATCCTTTTCCGAGTCCATGACCATGAGGTCGTCTCCCGCGTTCGGGAGGCCGCTGAAGCCGAGGACCTTCACCGGGGTGGCTGGACCGGCTTCCTTGACCGGCTTGCCGAGATCATCGATCAGCTGTTTGACTTTTCCCCAGTAGTTTCCGCAGATGAAGGCATCGCCGACACGCAGCGTGCCCATTCGGACGATAACCGTTGCCGTCGGGCCGCGGCCCTGCTCGACCTGGGCCTCGATGACCGTGCAGCGGGCGTCCACTGCCGCGCTGGATTTGAGCTCCAGTATTTCCGCTTGGAGGACCATCATGTCGAGGAGTTCATTGACTCCGGTGCCCTTGGTGGCGCTGACCGGAAGGCAGATGATGTCCCCGCCCCAGTCCTCCGGGACGAGACCTTTTTCCTGAAGCTGAGTCTTGACGCGGTCGACATTCGCCGAGGCGAGGTCGATCTTGTTGATGGCAACCATGATCTGGACCTTGGCCGCCTTGGCGTGGGAGATCGCCTCGAGAGTTTGAGGCATTAGGCCGTCATCGGCCGCAACAACAACGACGACGATATCGGTGACTGTGGCCCCGCGCGCGCGCATCGCCGTGAAGGCTGCGTGGCCAGGAGTGTCGAGAAATGTGATGCGCTGCCCCTTCCGCTCGACGCTGTAGGCGCCGATATGCTGGGTGATTCCGCCGGCTTCCCCCGCGGCGACGCGGGTTTTCCGGATCGCGTCCATGAGCGATGTTTTGCCGTGGTCCACATGCCCCATGAACGTGATGATCGGGGCGCGGTTGGTCATCTCGTCCGGCTTTGGCTTTTCCGGCTCCTTCGGAGCCTCGACCTTGACCTCCACCTTGTGGTGGCCCTTGGAGGTGTCCTTCTTTTCGCGCTCGAACGTGAAGCCGTGGAGTTCGCAGACTTTCGATGCGACATCCGGCTCGATCGTCTGGTTGATGTTCGCGAAGATCTGGAGCGACATCAGATCCTTGATGAGATGAAAGGGCCTCACGCCCAACTGCTCGGCAAGTTCCTTGACGATGATCGGGGGCTTGAGGTGGAGAATTTTTTTCTGCGCTTCCTCGTCCACCGGCGCGTGCTCGGCTTCTTCCGGCGTCGCCGGCTCGGGCGAGGCGGGAGGAACGACGGGCTCGATGACCGCCGTTGGGATGATGACCGGGGTTCCGATCGGCTGGATGAAAGGCCTGATCGCGGCTTTGCGCTGACCCTCCGGCTTTTTGACTTTCTTTTTCGGTTCGAGAAGATCGACGGTTGCCATCACCTGTTTTTCAGGCGGCGGTGTGGCGGGGGATTCAGGAGCAGCCTTCTCAGCGCCTCGGGATTTGGGTGTGACAGAGGATTCCCGTTTGGGTTTCGCAGCTTTGCCATCTGTGGTTTTCTTCGTAACTTTCTCTGCCATAAATCAATCGTGTCCCGGGGGAGGGTATCATGGCTGCCCGTCGGGGGCGGCATTTTCGCCGGCGTTTGCCAGAGCTGCGTCCAGGATTTTCTGTCCGGCTTCGAGGTCTACTCCGAGAATATCCGCAATATCCTCCGGTCCGGCGGTCTGGACGAGCTCGATCGAGGTCATCCCCGCGGAGGCAAGCTTCTGGGCTTCATCCTCGCTGATGCCGAGCTGGGCGGCGATCGAGTGCGCGGCTTCGGCGGTCCGGGATTCCATCACCTGGGCGGCGGTCTTGTCCTCCTGAATGTCGATTTCCCATCCGGTCAATTTTGCGGTGAGGCGGGCATTCTGTCCGCGGCGTCCGATGGCAAGCGACAGGTCGTCCTTGTGGACGAGCACGCGGATCGTTTTTGTTGCCTCGTCGGAAGAGATGCTGCGGATGTTGGCCGGCTTGAGCGCGGCGGTTGCAAACTTCACCGGATCCGGGTCCCAGCGGATGATGTCCACCTTTTCGTTGTTGAGCTCACGGACGATGTTCTTCACCCGCGCCCCGCGCATGCCGACGCACGCGCCGACCGGATCGACCTTCGCGTCCTCGCTGTGGACGGCGACCTTTGTGCGGTATCCCGCCTCGCGGGCGATCACCTTCAACTCCACCGTGCGGTCCGCGATCTCGCTGACTTCGAGCTCGAAGAGGCGGCGGACAAAATTCGGGTGGCTGCGGGAAAGGATGATTTCCGGTCCGCGGGAGGCGTGATCCACCGCCACGACATACGCGCGAAGCCGGTCGCCCACGTTATAGTCCTCGGTGACGACGCGCTCGCGCGACGGCATGACACCCTCGAACTTCCCGAGGTCGATGATCACGTCGGACTTTTCGAAGCGGCGGACCGTGCCGTTGACGATCTCCCCGGCGCGATCCTTGAACTCGTCGTAAATCATCTCCCTCTCGATCTGGCGGATGCGCTGGTTGATCGCCTGTCGGGCCGCCTGGGCGGCGATGCGGCCGAAATCCTTCGGGGTGACCTCGATTTCGACCTCCTCGCCCGGCTGGGCGTCCGGCTTCACGGCTTTTGCCTTGGTGATCAGGATCTCATCGTGGGGGTTCGTCACTTTCTCCACGGCGATGAGCTTCGCCATGGCGCGGATCGATCCGCTCTGCGGGTTGATATCAATCCGCAGCTCGCGGGTTCCGGACGTGAAGCTTTTCTTGGACGCCGCCAGGAGGGCGCCCGAAATCGCCTCGACGAGGATCTCGCGTTTGATGCCTTTTTCACGCTCGAGGTAATCGAGCATTGCAATGAGTTCGGAGTTCATAAAAATCGTTTTGCCCAGGGATGAAAAAGGCGGGAACCGGTCCCGCCATCTCATTGAATGGGAATCGACTAATATGGGGGACCCCCGCAGCTTGGTCAAGTCACAAGCTCAGCGAAGTTGCGTAGGGGTCTCCCCCTATGTGGGCCGCTGCCAGCCGGGCTTGTGCTCAAACACCCATCGGTAGTAATCGCTCCTCGCGAGTTTGGAGGCGGATTTTTCGTCGAGGTGGAGTTTTACCGCCGGATGCATCTGGAGGATCGAGGCTGGATTGCTTGCGGTGACCGGGCCTTCGACGGCACCTGCCACGGCATCGGCTTTGGTCTCTCCGAAGGCCAGGAGAAGGACCGCTCGTGCGTCCATGATCGTTCCGATGCCCATCGTGATCACGTGATGGGGGACGTCGTTCTCCGATGCGAAGAAGTGGGCATTGTCCGACCGGGTGCGCCGGGTGAGTGTCTTGATGCGGGTCCGTGAGGCGAGCGATGAGGTCGGCTCGTTGAACCCGACATGCCCATCGCTGCCGATGCCGAGAACCTGCACATCGATGCCGCCCGCCTCCTCGATGCATTTTTCGTAGGCGGCGCAATGGGCTGGAATATCCGGGGCCAGCCCGTCCGGGATGTGGATCCGGTCGGACGGCAGGTTGATCGAGGAGAACAGGTTCTCCTGCATGAACCGCCGGTAGGATGCCGGGTGATCCGCGCCGAGGCCCACGTATTCGTCGAGGTTGAAGCTGGTGCAGCCCGAGAAATCGAGCCCCTCCTCGCGGTGCATGCGGATCAGTTCGCGGTAAAGCGGGCCCGGGGTGCTGCCGGTGGCGAGTCCGAGAACGGCTCCCGGCTTTTTCCGGATGAGGGCGGCGAGAAACCGCGCGGCTTCCCGGGAGGCTGTGGCAGGATCAGGTGAGATGATGATCTCCATGGCGGTTCAGCCGAGGTGTTTGGTGAGCTTGTTGCGGACGTCGGCCTCGAAGCGGTGGATGAATCCGAGCACGTATTCCACAATGTCGAGTGAGGGGTCGGTGACGAGCGGGGTGAGGTCCATGGCGAAGGACACGCTCCCGCACTCGTCCGCGGCGTGCGACTCGAAGAATGTCGCGTTTGCCCGCCTTCTGCCGAGGGTGGCGAGATCGTAGCGCTTGCCTCCGGCGATCTGGGAGTCAAAGACCCCGTTCAGCGCGGCAGCCAGGTTCTCGTGAGCACTGACATTGTGGGCCACTTTCTCGTTGTCCGGCATCCAGTCCAGTCCGCGCCAGACCTCGCAGCCGTAAACGGCTTTCGGACTCTCTGCTGCCGGCAATTCCCGCAGTGCCTGGATCGTCGCGGCAAAAACTCCGATATGGGTGTCGTGCTTGTCCGCCGGGTTGTGGGTATAGACGACATCCGGGCGGGTGGCGGAGAGAATTTGCAGGAGGTCGTTTTTCAGGGAGAGATCCGAAGGGCTTTTCACCGCGATGCTCGGGTAGCCGAGCTGGATCATGGCGCCGTAATTTCCGACGACGGCCGCCTCCTCCTGCTCCCGGACCCGCACCTGCTGCATTTGCTCGTCGGTGAAATCCGCATAAGCCCCGGTGCGTGAACTGCCGGCTCCGTCCGTGCATGTGACGCCGCCAAACCATTTCTCCGGACTGTGGCAGCAGGCGAGGATGCCGTGAAATGCCATGAACTCGAGGTCGTCCTGATGGGCGCCGATTCCGAGATGTGTGATTCGCCCGAGGTGGTCGGGTGCCTGGTCGGGAACAAAGAGCCTGGCACTGGCGTTGTGGAATTTCATGTCTGTTTGCATAGCCGGAAGCGCCTGAGAGGTCCAGTTTCCACAAAGGTTCTCGCCATGAATGGAAGAATAACTTTAGCATGACCTGCTTATGAAAGACATCTTCATCGGCACCGACAGCGGGGCCACCACTTGCAAGACCGGTGCCGTCTATGCCGACGGGAAACCCGTTTCCCTCCACCTCGCCCAGAGTTCGACAAACAGCGAGCTCGGAACTAAGGTCGTCATCGAGGGTTGGGTCGCGGGCGTGGAGAAATTTCTCGTGGAGAACAAGCTGGCTTGGGACCAGGTCCGCGGTGTCGGGCTGGCAATCCCCGGCCCCTACCAGTCTTACGGGGTTCTGGACCGCACGCCCAACCTTCCCCCTTCGTTTGCCGGATGGGAATTCCACGCCGAGTATTCGCGCGCTCTCAAAAAGCAGGCCGGGCGGCCCATCCCGCTCGTCGTTGGAAATGACGGCAACTACGGCGGGGTCGCGGAGGCTGCCCAGGTCCGCGGCGACAAAAAGGCAGGGGTGATCATGCTGGCTCCGGGTTCCGGGCTGGGGGCCGCCTACATTGATCAGAACGGGCTTCCGCTTGAGGGCGACGCGTTCTGCGGGATGGAGGCTGGCCACATGCCCGCGCCGCTTCATCTGCTCGGCCTCCCGCCATTCACCTGCGGGTGCGGCCGGGATTGGGGGTGCTTCGAAGCCTACACCTCGATTTCGGGCCTGCCTCAATTCCTGGACCACCTGCTGCCGAAATATCCAGACCACGAACTCGCGAAACCGGGCCTTCCGCCGAAACAAAAAGCGCTGTCGCTTCGCGGGCTCGCCCAGAAAGGCGACCCGCTCGCTCGCGAAATTTTCGACATCCAGGCGAAGGCGCTCGGCCTCCATGTCGCGAACCTCTCCATCGCACTCGACGCAACCTACGTCGTGATCGGTGGCGGGCTCATAGACCCGCATTCCACTACCGACGAGTTCCGGGCGCGTTACCTCGGGGGGATCCGCGCCGCAGCCGAACCATGGCTGTATCCGCTTCAGCGTCAGACGATCCAAATCGTTCCTGCGACTCTCGGGGAGCTTTCGCAGGCGATCGGAGCCGCGCTCGTGGCGCTCTACACGTCCAAACTGGCCTGACGGGAACATTGTTCCCGGGGTGGTCAGCCGGCCTTTTTGTAAACCGAGCTGTCGTCGAAGAGCTTTTCCTCGGCGACCGGCAGCGGGAGCGCCTCGCGGTCGAGTTCCTGAAAGAAGCAGCTTTCGTATCCGGTGTGGCAGGCGCCGGATGTCTGCTCGACTTCAAAGAGCAGCACGTCCTTGTCGCAATCCACGAACCAGCGGACAACCCGCTGGGTGTGTCCGCTCGTCTCCCCCTTGAGCCAGAGTTTTTTTCTGGAGCGGCTCCAGTAGGTCATCGAGCCGGACTTGAGCGTGAGGGCGAGTGATTCGCGGTTCATCCAGGCGAACATGAGGACGCGGCCGGTCGGGCGGGGGGTTGAGCTGGCTTCTTGCACGATGACGGGGATCAGCCCGTCCGGGGTGAATTGAAATGGAAATTCCACAGGATTGCTTAAATGGGAATTCTCGGATAATCGGAAATTGTCCATGACACAACCCAAAGAACTCCCGGAGCAGAAAAATCCCCCGTCCGCCAGATACCGGTATTGGACCTCGCCTCCCGATTTCCTGACGATCCGGGTGGCGGACATCGAGTCCGCGATTCCGAAGGCGAACTGGAAAGCCGGGAGTCCGCCAGAGGGAACCTTTGATCTGCCGGCCTCCACGATTTTCGGGAAAAACGTGCCGCGGATTTCCCTGCACCAACTGGCCGAGCTTTTGCCGGATCACGTCATGCCATCCGACGGGGTGATCCGGCTCCCCGTGAATCGGCTGGCCGGGGTCTATCATCTGGTCGAGCACCGCGAGGAATTGCCCCCCGAGATCATCCCCGAGGTCGAGATTCCGGAGGCTCCGTCGGAGTTGATTTCCGAGGCCGTGCCGGAGGAGCCGGCTGCTCCGCCTGAGCCTCCGGTTGTTTCCAGCGGTGCGGATGTCTTGCCCGCCGCCAATGAGTCCGGGGAAACCACTTTCGTCGAACCCCTGCCGACCTTTCTGCGGATTGAGAAGCCGGCCCCATCAGTGCCTGTGGTGCCAGTTCCTCCCGTGGTTTCCGCGCCCGATAGCGGGCTCCCGATTCCTCCCGTTCCGCCGTTGACTCCCGATGCACCTGCCGCATCAGAGCCCTCCGGAAAAGTTCCCCCGCGTCGGACCGGACGATTCACTGGCCTTCCCTTTTTCCGGAAAAAAACCACCCAGCCCGTGCCCCCTGCGGCTGATTTCCCCGAGGCTCCGTTCATCGCGTCCGGGATCCGTCTGCCGCAGATGCGCAGCGCACCCTATGCCGTGCCCGTTCCGCCGCAGGAGCCTGTCCCTGAGGCGGCTCCGGAACCAGTTGTTGAAGAGCCCGCAGTCACAGCAATTCCAGAACCGCCGGCAGAGCCCGTCATCCCGACTGCCGGGGGGGATGTGATTGACGAGCCGGTTGCGGAGCCTGTTCCAGAGCCCTTCCCCGAGCCGGAACCGGTGGCCCCGCCCGTTTTCACCATGCTGAAGACCGAGACGCTGTCACGCGAGGTGCACGGGAACGAAATCACCGAGCAGGAACCGCTGCAGGCGCTGTTCCTAACCGACGAAAACATGACGGTTGACCGCGTGATCGAGCTCTGCGGCGGGCTCCCGGGGATCAACTCCTGCGTCCTTGCGCACGGGTCGGTCGTCGTCGCGGCGCACAATGTTCCTGAAGGCGTGGATCTTGTTTCCATGAGCGCCCACGCGGCCGACATGCTGCGTTCGATGCGTGAATCTTCGGCCCGGATGGGTGTCGGCACCGTGCCCGCCGTGACGCTCCACACCGAAAAGGGGGTCATCAGCTTCTTCCACCGGGACGATCTCACGATGCTGGTCTTCCACAAGGACCGCGGATTCATTCCGGGGGTCCGTGAAAAAATGGCCGCCGTCCTCGGTGAGCTGACCAAGGCCCGGCTCACTCTGCCGGTCGGTGGCGAGGGCTGATCAAACCGCGCGGAAGCCGCGCCAATTTCAGGGAACAACATGCCGCACGACATATCACTGATCTCGATGATCGCGGTGGGCTTCGCGCTCGCGTTTGTTCTAGGATATGGTGCCAGCCGGCTGGGCCTGCCGCCGCTTGTCGGCTACCTCCTGAGCGGGATCGTCATCGGCCCGCACACGCCCGGATTTGTCGCCGACAGCCACCTAGCGGGACAGCTTGCCGAAATCGGAGTCATGTTGCTCATGTTTGGCGTCGGTCTCCATTTTTCCGTCTCAGACCTTCTGGCCGTCCGGCGGATCGCAATTCCGGGGGCGATCGGGCAAATCCTGATTGCCACGGCGATTGGAACCGGGATGGCGATGATGTGGGGATGGAGCTTCGGGGCTGGGCTCATCCTGGGACTCAGCCTTTCGGTCGCGAGCACGGTTGTCATGCTGAAGGCGCTGGAGGAACGCAATGCCGTCGCTTCCGCAAACGGACGGATTGCCGTGGGATGGCTGATTGTCGAGGACTTGGCCATGGTGCTGGCGCTGGTGCTCATTCCCGCATTCGCGGGAGCGCTCGGCGGCGGAGCCGTCGGTGATGCGCATGGCGCACCGGACCGCGGGCTGGTTGTCACGGTCGGGGTGACTTTGCTTGAGGTGGCCGCATTTGTTGCGATTGCGCTTCTGGTCGGGCCGCGGGTGATGCCGTGGCTCCTCCGGCAGGCAGCCCGTACCGGGTCTCGCGAGCTGTTCACCCTGGCCACTCTCGCCGCGGCCCTCGGGATTGCCTTCGCCTCTGCTGAACTTTTCGGAGTTTCGTTCGCGCTCGGCGCATTTTTTGCAGGGGTCGTACTGAGTGAATCGGATCTGAGTCACAAGGCGGCATCGAATTCCCTACCTCTGCAGGATGCTTTCGCAGTTCTGTTTTTTGTTTCGGTCGGCATGTTGTTTGATCCGACGGTCCTGATCCGGGAGCCGGTCCGGGTTCTGGAGGTTGTCGGGCTGATCCTGGTCGGCAAATCATTCGTCGCGCTCGGGATCGTGCTGGCGTTGGGATATCCAGTGGCCACGGGACTCGTGGTCTCGGCGGCCCTGGCGCAGATCGGGGAATTTTCCTTCATCCTCGCCGGACTGGGCATCACCTATCGCCTCCTGCCTCAGGAAGGGTTGAACCTGATTCTGGCGGGAGCACTGATCTCGATCACCCTGAACCCGCTGGCTTTCGTCGGCGCGGATAGGGCGTGCGCATGGATGCGCTCGCATCCGCGGCGGAAGCGCTGGTTTGATGAACTCGGTGCGAGGAAATTCGCCGTGCTGCAGAAGGATCTGGATGCCTCGCGCGAGCGCGCAGCCGCGGCGATGGCCGCGCACAAGACGTTCACTCCAGAGGAACTCGTCGAGCGGTTTCCGCTTTTTGCCGCTCTCACGCCGGAGCAGCGCGAGGTCTTGATCGTTCATTTCGAGCCCCGTTCCGCCCAACCCGGCGAGCGGATCATCCGGGCCGGCGACAAGGCGGATGCGATGTATTTCATCTCTGAGGGCGAGGTGGAGATTTGTGTCGCTGCAAAAATGTTCAAACTTGGCGCGGGCGATTTCTTCGGCGAGATGGCACTGATCACTGGCGAACAACGGTCCGCCGACGTCACTGCGCTCGACTACAGCAGGTTTGCCACTCTGAGCGCCCGCGACTTCCGGCATTTTCTTCACCGGTTCCCGGACATCCGGGAGCGGATCGGACAGCTCGCCGCCGAGCGGAAAGAGATGAACAGCGCAACCAATCCCTGATAGAGAAATTCCACACCAAAACCACACGACCATGCCCACACTATTCGACCCTGTTCAAATCGGAGACTGGAACCTTCCGAATCGGATCATCATGTCCCCTCTCACGCGCAGCCGCGCCGGCGCGGAGCGCATTCCTAACGCCCTCATGGCGGAATACTACGCCCAACGGGCCTCCGCGGGGTTGATCCTCAGCGAGGCCACGGCCGTCATGCCGAAGGGCGTCGGCTATGCCGATACGCCGGGCATCTGGTCCGCCGAACAGGTCGAAGGGTGGAAGCTTGTCACCAAGTCGGTCCACGATGCAGGCGGACGCATCCTCCTTCAACTCTGGCATGTCGGCCGGATTTCCGATCCGATGTTTTTGTATGGCGACCTTCCCGTGGCCCCCAGTGCGATCCGGCCCGAGGGGCACGTGAGCCTGGTGCGTCCGATCAAACCGTTTGTCACTCCCCGTGCGCTGGAGCGCGAGGAAATTTCCGGTATCATCGAAGCCTTCCGGCGGGGTGCGGAGAATGCGAAGGCGGCGGGATTTGACGGCGTCGAAATCCACGGGGCAAACGGGTATTTGCTCGACCAGTTTTTGCAGGACAAGACGAATCACCGCACCGACGACTACGGAGGCTCAATCGAAAACCGCGCTCGCCTGATGCTTGAGGTGACCGATGCCGCAATCTCCGTATGGGGCGCATCGCGGGTGGGTATGCATCTCGCTCCGCGCGGTGATGTTCATGACATGGGCGACTCGGACCTGGCCGCCACGTTCGGTTATGTTGCGCAGGAACTGGGCGAGAGGGGCTTGGCTTTCATCTGCGCCCGCGAATCGCTCGGACCAAACCGTCTGGGACCGCAGTTGAAGAAGGCTTTTGGAGGCGCATTTGTCGCGAACGAGGGGTTCACCAAGGAGACCGCCAATCAGGTTCTCAAGGAGGGAGAGGCCGATGCCGTTGCATTCGGAGTTCCATTCATCGCGAATCCCGACCTCCCGCGCCGGCTGGCTCTCGATGCCCCGCTCAACGAGCCGCGCCCGCAGACGTTCTACGGGTCCGGCCCCGGGGGATACACAGATTACCCGGTGCTGGATGGCTCTCTGAATCGCGCCTGATGGCGGTTTCCCGCGATCGGGCGTAGGGCTTGTCGAACGGGGATTTCGCGGTAATGTGGCGCGATGGTTTCGGTTGATCCAGCATTGGTTCCGGATGCCTCCGGGCATTTCGGGCCCTACGGGGGGATGTTTGTCCCGGAGACGTTGATGACGGCGCTGCAGGAGCTGGAGCGGGAATACCGCACGGCTGCGGCGGATCCGGCATTTCAGCTGGAGCTCTCCGGGTTGCTGAGGGATTTTTGCGGGCGTCCAACGCCGCTGTATTTCGCGGAGCGGCTCACCGGAAAGCTGGGCGGCGCGCAAATTTTCCTCAAGCGCGAGGACCTGCTCCACACAGGCGCTCACAAGATCAACAATGCGATCGGCCAGATCCTTCTGGCGCGCCGGATGGGAAAAAGCCGGATCATCGCGGAGACGGGAGCAGGTCAGCACGGGGTCGCTACGGCCACGGCCGCCGCAAGGTTCGGTTTCGATTGCGTGATCTACATGGGTGCGGTCGACATGGAACGCCAGGCGCTCAATGTCGCGCGTATGAAATTTCTCGGCGCCGAAGTTGTCCCGGTGACGGCCGGACAGGCCACGCTAAAAGAAGCGATCAACGAGGCGATGCGCGACTGGGTCACGAATGTCCGGACAACACACTACATCCTGGGCAGCGCGCTCGGATCGCATCCGTATCCGATGATCGTTCGGGATTTTCACAAGATCATCGGTGAGGAGACGCGCGAACAAATCATCGCGCGCACGGGCCGGCTTCCCGACCATCTCATCGCCTGCGTCGGCGGCGGCAGCAACGCGATCGGATTTTTCCATGCGTTTCTCGCCGACGGATCCGTCCGCCTCACGGGGGTTGAGGCGGGAGGGGAGGGGATCATCTGCGGCAGGCACGCCGCGAGATTTCAGGGCGGAAAGCTCGGGGTGCTTCAGGGGACGAAGACCTGGCTGCTTGCCGACGATGACGGGCAGATCGAGCTCACCCACTCGGTTTCCGCCGGGCTGGATTACGCCGCCATCGGGCCAGAGCATAGCTACTATCGTGACAACGGACGGATTTCCTACGACTTCGCCACCGATGATGAGGCGCTTGCAGCGTTCCGCACTTTGGCCGAAATCGAGGGAATCATTCCCGCTCTGGAATCCGCCCACGCGATAGCGCATGTGATCAAGATCGCTCCTTCGCTTCCGTCGGACCGGATCCTCATCGCCAACCTTTCCGGCCGTGGTGACAAGGACGTCCACCAGGCCGCGGAAATTCTCCTCTGAGCATTATGGCGGAAGCCGCAAAAAAGCTGATTCCGTTTGAGGCCGCCGAACTCCCCTGCGGAGATCTGGAGCAGGCGATCCGGAAATCCCGGGACTTTCTCCTTTCGCTTCAGCAGCCCGACGGGCACTGGGAAGGCGAACTGACCGTCGATGCCACGCTTTGCTGCGACACGATCCTCTACATGCACTGGTGCGGGAAGGATGACCCGGACCTGCAGGAAAAATGCGCCGGCCATATCCGCCGCCGTCAGGCCGAGGACGGAGGATGGAATATTTTCATCGGGGGGCCATCCGAGATCAACGCCTCTATCAAGGCGTATTTCGCCCTGAAGCTTGCAGGCGATCCGCCGAATGCCCCCTGGATGCGCGAGGCCCGCGCGAACATCCTCCGACTCGGCGGAATCCCGCAGATGAACACCTATGGGCGGCTTTATCTCGCGTTGCTCGGCCAGTTTCCCTGGGAATATGTGCCGACGATCCCGCCGGAAATTTTCCTACTGCCGGACTGGTTTTTCTTCAATGTTTACGAGATGTCGTCGTGGAGCCGGACGATCATCGCGCCGCTCGCCATCCTCAACCATTTCAAGCCGACCCGGACGCTTCCTTCCCATCTCCATCTCCATGAACTCTACCCGGCCGGGCTCGAGAACACCGACCTCTCGCTCAAAAAAGACGAGCGCTTCTGGGCGTGGCGGAACTTTTTTCTGCGCTGCGACGCCGTGCTCAAGCTTTACAACCGATTTCCATTCCATCCGTTGCGAAGCAGGGCGTTGAGGAAGGCGGAGAAGTGGATGACCGAACGGATGGGGGAGGGCAGTGAGGGCCTCTCCGCCATCTTCCCCGCGATGCTCAACGCGATGATGGCTCTGCGCGTGCTCGGGTATGCGGAGGACCATCCGCTCATGAAAAAAGCCTGGCGGGATTTCTCCGGGCTGTTTGTCGAGGACGACGGGGATTTTCGGATCCAGCCCTGCCTCTCGCCGGTATGGGATACCGCGATCACGACGATCGCTCTCGGCGAGTCGGGAGTTGGTCCGCGTCACCCCGCACTGCGGCGGGCCGCGGACTGGCTGGAGCAGCGGGAAGTCCGCTTCCGCGGGGACTGGTCGGTCCGCATGCCGGATGTCGAACCGAGCGGCTGGGCGTTCGAGCACGACAACAAATTCTATCCCGATACCGACGACACGATGATGGTGCTGATGGCGCTGAGCTTCGTGGAGCCCGAGGATGAGTTTTCACGGAAAGCCATCGTCGATCGCGCGCTCAACTGGCTCATGAAATTCCAGTGCCGCGACGGAGGCTGGGCGGCATTCGACAAGGACGTGACCGCCTCGTGGCTCGAACACGTTCCCTTTGCCGACCACAATGCGATCCTCGATCCGACATGCAGCGACCTGACCGCCCGTGTCCTGGAATTGCTTGGCAAGATCGGCCACGATCCGCGTGATCCGGCTGTCCTCCGCGCGGTGAACATGCTCCGTCGCACCCAGGAAGCCGACGGATCATGGTATGGCCGCTGGGGAGTCAACTACATCTACGGCACATGGCAGGCGCTCCGCGGGCTGGCTGCGATCGGGACCAACATGGAAGAAGTTTGGATCCGCCGCGGGCGGGACTGGCTCGAGAGCTGTCAGAACGATGACGGCGGGTGGGGCGAGACCTGCGAAAGCTACAACTTCCCCGCCCTCAAGGGGCGCGGCCCGAGCACGGCCAGCCAGACCGCATGGGCATTAATGGGGCTCTGCGCCTGCGGCGACGCGTCCCGGGATTCGATTCAAAAAGGAATCGAGTGGCTGGTCCGCGAGCAGAACGAGGATGGTTCCTGGACCGAGGATTACACGACCGGCACCGGATTCCCGTGCGTCTTCTATTTGAAATACGACATGTATCGGAATCACTTCCCTCTCCTCGCCCTCGCCACCTACAGGCGCATGCTTGGCGGCGCGCGGTGAAGCTTCGAAGCACACCCCGCTCCACGACCACTTTATCCGCCGAGCAGGATGGTTTTCATTTTTTCGAGGAACGTCTCGCGTGAGAACCGGAGGGAGTGCGTCCGGATGGCGTCACGGTCCCAGGTGGTTGCCTCGCAGCGCTCGACGGCATCCAGGAGGGCCTCTTCGCTGGATTCGGAATAAAGCACGCCGGTTTTGCCTTCCACGACGGTTTCAAGCACACCTCCCCGTGCCAGGGCCACGACCGGCTTTCCGGCGGCCATCGCCTCCACGGGGGTGATCCCGAAGTCTTCCTCGCCCGGGATGATGAGTCCGCGGCAGTTTGAAAAATAGGTGTGGATGTCGGCGTCGGATGCGCGGCCGCGGAATTCCACCGTGGGTCCGGCCAGGGCCTGCAGAGTCTCCTGATACGGGCCCTCGCCAAGAATGACCAGCCGCCGGCCGGTCCGGGAAAACGCGCGGACCGGAAGCTCGATATTTTTGTAGCCGAGAAGCCGGGCGACGACGAGATAGTATCCGTCGTCCCGGTTGGAAACTTGAAAGCGCGATGTCTCGACCGGCGGGTGGACGACGATGGAATCCAGCCCGTAAAACCGTTTGATACGGTCCTGGACGTTTTTCGAATTCGCGACGAGGACCTTCATGCTGGCGGCCGCGTTGCGGTCCCATTCGCGGAATTTTGGCAGGATCGCGCGGACCGCGCGGTTGAGCGGGCGCGAGCCGATTTCGTAATCCAGGTAATTGTCGGTCTGCCAGAGGAAGCGCGTCGTGTTGTGGAGGTAGCAGACCGTGCGGGTGCGCGGGGAGAAGCGGAGGAATTTCGCGAAGGTGCTGCAGCTGATCCACGCGACATCGGCATCGATCTCGCCGAACGACCGGAACGCGAGCGGGTAGAGGAGCGCGTATTTTTTGAAGTGCGTGTGATGCTGGATGGCCGGGAGGTGCTGCATCCATGTGCGGCGCACGTCCGCCTCGCGGAACTCCTTCCAGAGGCCCTTGTTGTCAACGGCGCTGGTATAGATCGGAGCGGACGGAAATTCGCCATGCATCGTCGCGACGACACGCTCGGCTCCCCCCATCTGAATGAGGTAGTCGTGTGCGAGGACGATATTCATCTCGGGATCATGAGGTTCAGCGCCCGCCGGGTCTGCTCAATGACGGCGGGCAGCGCATATTGTTTGCGGGCCTCAAGGGATGCAAGCAAACCCTCATCCCGTCCGCGCGATGGCGAATCCCGCACCTTCCGGAGGAGGGAAGCCAGCTCGCCGGAATTTCCCGGTTCGAAAAGCCACCCAGTCACGCCATCCTGAATGATTTCGGAAGGTCCTCCGGCTCGGCTTGCTATGACCGGCCGTCCCGACAACATCCCCTCGACAACGACACGGCCGAATGGCTCAGGGGCGACGGAGGTATGGACAATGACATCGGCCGCCTGCATGAGTTGCGGAATGTCGTCGCGGTGGCCGAGAAAGAATACGCGTCCCTGCAATGCGGACCCGGAGGCGAGAGCCTTGAGTTCTCCGGCATAGGCGCGGTCGTCGCCGGTGAACACCGCCTCGCCGACCACCCAAACCACCAACTCTGGAATCATAGCGGCCGCGCGGAGCAGGACATCCTGGCCTTTCCATCGGGAGATCCTCCCGAAGACAGCGGCCACCGGCGCTTTCCCGATGCCCGTCGATCTCCGGAGGGTGATGAGTTCTTCATCCGGCCGGGGAGAAAACCTCTCGGGGTCGAACCCGTTCGGGATGACATGCACCGGAGTGCGTCCCCCCGCCGCACGAAATGCGTCTGCGGTCGCACGGGAATTTGCGATGACTCCGCGGGAGCGATTCGCGGCAAGCACGATCAGCCGCAGGTTCAGGCTGCTGAAATGATCCGGTGTGAGCAGATCGTGAAGATGAAAAACCACGGGTTTTCCGAAGGCGACCGCGGCGCCGAGCAGGAGCGCCTTGGCCGTGTTCAGATAAAGGATGTCGCAATTCCGGACCTCGTGCCGCAGAGCGGAAAGGAATCCCGCGAGCTTGGGAGCCATCCTGATATAGTCGAAAGGAGAGGCGGATTTTCCGACGGAAGAAAGACCCGAGGGGATCGGCAGGACGCCGCAGGGGATTCCGCGAGCGCGCAGCATGTCCTCGAACGGACCGGGGGAAAGGAGCAGAACGCGCGAAGTGCCGCCCATGGATTCGGCCACATCCGCGAGGCAGAGTTCCGCGCCGCCCGGCTGGCCGCTCTGGTCGATGAAAAGCATGCGGTGTTTCATTTCGCAGCCATCCTGTCGTAGATTTCAGCAATCCGTCCCGCGATCCGGGACGGGGAGAAATTGATCTCGGCATACTTTCGGCATTCCAAGGATCCGGGCAGGAAGCCAGGGGTTTCGAGAGCCGCCCCGAGTCCGTTTGCGATCGCATCCGGTCCGGGGTCCGGCAGCACAAGATGTTTGGAGAGGCCGGCGACCGTCTCGGGGAGTCCGCCGACCGGAGTGACAACCACGGGAGTGCCGCAGGCCAGCGACTCCAGTGCCACAAGCCCGAATCCCTCGAGGCGCTGGGATGGGACGACGGAAAAATCGGCCGCACCATAAAATGAGGGAAGTTCCGCTTCGGGGATGAACCCGCGGAATGCGATCCGCTCACCGAGTCCTGTCCGGTCGGCTGCCGCACGGAAGTCAGCGTCCCGCTCACCGCTTCCGCCAATGACCAAATCCACATCGGGAAAACGTCCTGCGATTTTTGAAAACCCCTCGATGAGCTCGGGAATCCCCATTCGCGACACCAAACGACGGACGCAAAAGACCATTCGCCTCCCGGCCGGTCGTCCCAGACGTTCCCGGCAGACCTCCACCGATTCGGGCGGCCGGAATTTTTCCAGATCCACCGGGCCGGGAACGACCGAGATCTTTTCCGGGGAAATCCCGAATCCGCCGGTGAGGATTTCCTGAAATGCTTTCGAGAGGACGATGCAGTGTGCGGCCCGCGAATAGACGCGCTTTTCAATCCATCCTTTTGCAAACACCGTCCACGCGCCGGCGCCTTCTGCAGCAGCTTCGCCGGACCAAGGGCCGTGGAAATGCACAACCAGCGGAGTCGCCTTCATGACAGGTGCCAGAAAGCCCGCATAAAGTGCAAAGTGAGCTGCGGCGACTTTGGGTGTCGGAGACGCCGCGATGCGCTTTCCGAAATTCCGGATTGCGCTCCTCCGTTGCAGCAGCGGGGCCGCTGAAGGGCCCAGGGAAACGCGGTTTCCGTCCGTGTTTCCGTCAAATGCGGCTGCCGTGAAATACCGCCCATTCTGTTCGAGGCCGCGCAGCAAATCATGGAAGTAGCGGTCTGCGCCTCCCTGGGCGGGGTCGAAGTGCATGCCGAGCTGCCAGATCTCCGGTGTCTTCACGGCAGGCCCTCCTTCGCGGCCATGATAGCATCGGCCATCCGGCGGGCCACGATCTCCATCGAAACATTCTGCGTCGCCCAGAGCCGCCCGTTTTCCGCCATCCCTTCGCGCAGGACCGGATTGAGCAGAAGTTTCCGGATGCTGTCCGCGAGCGCCTTCGGTTTTTTTTCAGGGAAGACAAGACCTCCCCCGCTGGATTCGATCAGCACGGGGATTTCTCCGGAGTCGGACCCGACAACCGCCGTCCCGCAGGCGAGGGCCTCGATGATCACCCGCCCGAACTGTTCCTTCCAGCCGGGCTGGGTTTCCGAAGGCACGACCAGAAGGTCGAATGCGCTCAAGAACTCCGGGGTTTTGTGGTGGGGCACGTAGCCGTGGCAAATGGCACGACCGGCAAGCCCTTGCGCAGCAAGAAGGCTTTCGAATTCACTCTGGAAATCACCGGTGCCGATGGCATGGAACGTCCAGGGGAGTTCGCGCAGTTCGCCCAAGGCTGTTGCGAGCGTGCGCAGCCCCTTGGGCTCGACCAGCCTGCCCACATATCCGATCACGGGCTCGCCGGCCTGTCCAAGCGCCGGGCCTTCCTTTCGAGGGAAATAGAGAGCCGGGTCGAATGGCAGCGGGCAAACTGTCAGTGCCGCTCGGGTTTTTTTGAGGCGGAGAATCTCCGCGACCGAATCACTCACGGGAAAAGCGAACGACGACGAGCGGTGGATAAGCTGCTCGATCCATGAAAACGGAGGTGGATACCGCTTCATCAGGTTCTGCGCCGAGTAGAACCCGAATGCCGCCGGCCGGCCGCTCATGGCATTGGCGAGACAGACCTGACCCGTCGCCACGGCATACGGTTCGTGATGCATGTAGATCGCATCGAATTTTTCCTTTCGCAGAAACGCCGCCCAATGGAACCGGTGTGCGTGCAGGATGATCCGGCCGTTGAATACGACGGGAACATTTTTCACGCGACCTTCCATTCCCGGCCAGTCCGGCTGGTCGAGCGCGTTTCCAAATTCATCCCGCCACCCGGCCGGAACGACAAGCCGCACATCCCATCCGGTCAGCCGCCGGATTTCGGCGAAGAGCGCCTGGTTGGCGGCGGTCGCACAGGGGTGGCTGACAACAAGAACTTTCATAGGGCGAGTTGGTAGGCCTCCTCGGTCAGCGTGGCCACGCGGTCCCACGTGTAATCGCGCTCCACGATTTCGCGTGCTGTCCGGCCCATCTGTTTTCTGGTTCCTGAGTCGCTGAAGAGGGCTCCCAGTCGAGCGGCGATATCCGAAGGATCGCTGCTGATGAAATCGCCGTTCCTGCCTGGCTGGATGAAATCCTCTGTGCCATTGATCCGAGTCGCGAGGATGGGAAGCCCGCAGGCGGCCGCCTCAATCGTTGCCAGGCTGAACGCCTCGTAGCGGCTTGGAAAAAGGAAGACATCGCACGAGGCGAGCGCAACTGCGATGTCGCTCCGGAATCCGCCGAAGACAATGCGTGCGCTGCAATCCTCCGCAATCTTCTTGTAACGCGCGCGGTCCGGGTCGTCGCCGGCGACGTAGAGCATGCCATCGGGAACCGCAGCCATCGCGCGGATTGCCTGTTCAAGCCCCTTGCGCCCCCACTCCCCGCCGCTGAAAATCGCCACCGGACCGTCGGAAGGAAGCCCGTTGGCCATGCGCCAGGCGGTGCGCTCCTCGGGGCTGATCGGATGGAAGACCCGCGTGTCGGCCGCATTGGGGACGATTCTCACCGTGGCATTTCCAATCCTGTAGGTGGAACGCAGCTCGGACTCCACGCCCCGCGAAACCGGAAGAAACACGGGCTGTCTGCGTCCCGGCCGTGCGGTATAGAGTTCCCTCTCGGCCTGGCATGTCGCTTTCAAATACAGCCAGCGGGTGAACCGTCGCGGGAGAGAAATTTTTTCGGAGGAGCCGACCTCCTTCAGGACCCGCATTTTGACCGGCTGGATATTCTGGATAGTGACGACATCCGCCCGCAGCGTGTTACAGCCGATCGAGTGCACGATGTCATAAGAATGCCTTGCGAGCCGGCGGTTGACCGCGACGTGATACGACAGGAAGTCAGCCACCTCCGGCCACCCCGGTCCGGGGATTGGATGCCATTGCACCGCGCCGAGGTCGAGGTCCTCGGCTTTGCGCGCGTAGAGATGAACATCATGTCCTCGCCGGGCGAGAATCTCGGCGACCTCGTTCACCGCGCGCGCGCTGCCGTCGCGGCGGTTGCAGTTGATCATGGCAAAAGCGATTCGCATGGGAGGTCAGGCAGGGTGCGGTTCGGCAGCGCCTGGCGGAGCCTGCTCCGCTGGTCGGCGGGAAGGCAGGCGCGGATTCGCCGCGAAGCCGGTGAAGATGAAGAAAACCGCCGAGCTCGGGCCAGCGAGCCAGTCGCCGACCATCAGGACCACCGCGCCGGTGACGAAAAGAGCCTTGAACATCATCAGCGATTCCCGCCGGATGCCCGCCCGCTCCATCGCGCGCACCCGCGCCCAGACGAGGTAGAACGCGTAGAAGAAACAGGCCGATCCGGCCCAGCCGAACGAGAAGATGATCGAGAAATAGCCATTGTCCCCGATCGCGGAATCGCTCTGGAGTGTTCCGGTATTCACGCGCCCGGCAAGCCCGCTCGATCCGAGGCCGGTTCCGAGAGGATTTTTCAGGGCGGTGGTCAGCCCGTATCCGGCAATCCCGATCCGGCCCTGGAACGAGCCGTCTTTCGTGATCGTGGAAAACGTCTGCAGTCGCTTGTTGATTTTGTCGGAGGAAAGTTTTCCAAGAAAGTAATTCGCCCCGAGAGCCCCCACGCACAGCAGCACCACGATGCGGATGGAATTTTTCCCGCGGTTCAACATCGGATAAAGGACGGTTGCGAGGACGATCGTGATGATCGAGGTCCGGACAAATGTCAGCAGAATGGTGGCTAGGATCAGGGCCACGGATGCCCAGCCGGTGACGTTTCTCCAGCGCGCAGAAATCAGCATCGGGATCACCGCGAACGACAGAAACCCCGCAAACGGTCCGCGTTCGGCCATCGTCGAGAAAACGACCATCTCGGTCGATTTCAATTTCCCGAGATACCCCTCGAAGCCGACCGAGCGGACCCAGAAGGCATCCCACGGAGGGATCGTGTAGTATTGATACCACCCGTAGATGCAGGCCACGACGGCGGCCCATCCGATCGACTTGATCCAGCGGTCGAGGATCTTCTCGTTGCCGTGGGCGAGAGCGGCCATGCACATGATCGAGAGCGGGGCGACATATTCGGCCAGCGCGTAAACCGCCGCGAGCTGGTTGCGCACGATCCCGACCGCGAAGGCTATTGCCAGGGCGATGGCAAAGAGGCGCATGATTTTCTGGAACGAGGGAGGAAATCGCCGGTAGTTCTGGACGACCATCAGGAAAATCAGGCCCGAGATCACGAGCGGGGTCAGGCTGATCGGGGAAAACGCGTTGAACGCGCCCTCCATCCAGTCGACCACCCGCCGGATGCCCCGGTTGAAAACCGTCACCCAGATCACATAGTCGATGATCCAGCTCGACTGTTTCGCGTAGAGCACAAGTGCCGGCGCCACGATCAACAGCGCGACGAACCAATCCATCAGCAATCCCTCCCCTGGCGGACGGAAGATGCGACGGATCCGGACGGATCGCGGAAATCAAAAATCGCGGTCATCGGCACATTTCGAGATACCCTTTCCGGAATCGTGGTGCAATAACTACAGGGGGATGCAAACCCGGAAGAAACTGGTGCTGTTCACGAGCCTGCCGCGGGTCGGCGGCCACTCGACGCTCACGTTCGGGCTCTGTCGGCTCCTCCGCCCGCATTTTTCGAGCGTGGACGTGTGGTGCAAAGTGATGCCGGAGCACGGGCATTCGGAGGCTCTCGCTGAGAAACTCGCCGGGCTCGGATGCCGGGTCAGAATGCTCTCCGACAACAAGGGCCGACCGCTCCCGGGTGCGCTCGCGCGCTTCGCCCTGGACGGGCTACTGCATCCGCCGGATGTCTTTTTCACGCTTGCCATGAGGAACCTCTCGCCGGTTCTCGCCACGCTTTCGCGATCCCCGGCGCGGATCTATTACCAGATCACGCACGATCTGAAGCCGGAAACGATCCGGACGCTCAATACATACACGAGATTCTTTTCCCGGATCGTTTTCATCTGCCCGGCCACATACGAGGAATTTCCCGGAGCCGCGGCACGCCCGGAAAAATTCTCATGGATCCCGCAATCCTCGGAAATTCCGGTGATGGACCGCGGGCTGCTGCCGGCCGAGCGGGCTGCTGCACTGGCTGCCGGAAGTCCGCCGTTCCGGCTGGGGCTCATCGGTCGGTTGACGGTGGAAAAAGGTGCGGCTGCCATGCTCGATTTTGCTGACCACGCGCAGGTCTCCAGCGAAATTCACGTTGCCGGGAGCGGTCCCCTCGAAGGAGAATTCCAAAGGAGGGCGCAGAGACCGGCCGCAGAGGGGCGGCCCAAAATCCTTTTTCACGGCTCGTTCGATCCGTCCCGCCGCGAGGAGTTTTTGCGCCGGTTCTTCAACGGGGTGGACTGGCTTGTTGTTCCCTCGCAGGATGAATGGGAAACCCTGAGCATGGCGGCTCTGGAGGCTCTTCAACACGGAGTTCCCTCGCTTATCTGCCGGACCGGCGGGCTGAAATCTTTCGCCCATCCCGGCCTTGGACCCGCCTCGGAAAATGTAATCCGGCTTGTTGATCCCGGGCATCTTGCGGCGACTCTCACCTCGCTGTGCGGCGGGGTCCGTCCTTCCTGGGAACAATGCGGAGCAGCCTGTCTCGCGCACTACGACCGGTGGTTTTCCGATGCGGCCGTGGGTGGCAGATGGAGGAGTCTGCTGGGGCTCCCGCAGGACGTCACTTCTCGATCATCTTGATGTCGTCAAAATAGATGACCCCGGCCCCGGGAGAGAGATTGAACTGGATCGATACGGTCCATGTCAGTGTCCCGTCCTTGCCATCAAGCGCAGCGGTGGAGAGGTCCTTGTTGCTGAATTTCACCGGGATCTCACCCTTCACCTCGGTCCACTGGGCGCCGGGGTTGAAGCGGATGACCTCCGTCTTTTTTTCCTCGGCCTTGTTTTCCTTCCTGGTGACCGCGTTGCGGTCGCCTCGCTCGAGTTTCGCGGCACTCAGTTCCTTTTCGGCATTGAGCTGAAATCCGACGGCGGCCTCGGAGACCTTGCTTCCCTTCACCCTCATGGAGAACGCGTAGGTCTTGTTGTTTTTCAGTGGCCTGCTTCCGGTCTGTTTGATTTCAAAGTAGCTCGGCGGAGCGGCGACAAGTTTGTCGGTGGTGGGCAGGGCGTCTTTTCCTGTGGGTGCCTTCCAGGATGAGAAGGCCGGCGTGAATTGCGTGGGAATCCCCATGATTTTGTTCGGACTCGGGGTATAGCCGGCCTTCAGGCAGGCCTTTCCCTCGACAGGCTTCGCGTCCGCATCGTCGGCTTCTTTGACGACCGAGACAAAGCCGTAAAAGTTCCCGCGGTCGAGGCCGAAGTCACACTCCCAGCCGGACGGGGAATTGAATGGCAGAGTTCCGGCATCTCCTTTCATTTCGACCGGGGCGGCAAATTTTGGCTCGGTCTTGGTTCCGCTGTTGAGCGACATGGCGATCTTGCCGTTGCTTTTTCCGAAGACGAGGTCGAAGAGGCCGTCCCCGTTCATGTCACCTGCAGCAATCGTCGCAATGCCCCCCACGGAGAGCAGCCCCGGGGCGGTGGCGGCAGTGAGAGGATCTTTCGTGGCCGTTGCTCCCGCCGGCTTCACTCCTCCCACTGCGATGAACGAATCGAACGGAAGCACTACGCCCGGTTTCCACGGCTTTCCGGTGTTGAGGTAGACGGCGACCTTTCCGCTCCGCTCGGTCACCAACAAGTCCATCTGCCCGTCCCCGTTGTAATCCACGACAGTGGGAGTCAACTGCTCCAGGCCCATTCCGTAGGCCAGAACGGAGGTGTTATTTTCATCGAACACCGGCTTCGATGCCGCTCCCTGGTTGACGAGGAGGTGGATGCTGTTGGCGGAATACGATCCCTCCCCGAGTAGCAGGTCGTCCCGACCGTCCCGGTTCCAATCCCATGTCGCGGGAGCAAAAAGGTTGCCCCACTTTTTGAGGGAATCCTTCATCGTGGGAATGAGGACCTGGGCGAAATTCGTCGGCTGCTTGAACTCGGGGCGGACTCCGGACGCATTGGGAAGAAGCATGATTTCCCCGAGGTAGTTGCCGATCACGAGGTCTTTTTTCCCCGATCGTGCGATGTCGCTCAGGTGAATCCTCTGTCCCTGCCGGGCCGTCTTCGTCCTGACCCCTTGAAGCGTCGCGTCGGCCGGGTCGATACGGGAAAGAAAAATCGAGGCGAGTTCTCCGACGGTGAATTTCGGTTCGGTCTTCGTGCCGGAATTGAAATAGATCCGCAGGTAGCCCAGCACGTCCATGGCCGCGATGTCGGGGAGTTGGTCCCCGTTCATGTCTGCAATCGACACCGAGACCGGCATGCTCGTTTCCTGGATCGATCCGCTCGTCGTCAGAACCGCCAGCGCACCCCGCTCACCGGCAAGGGCTCCCGTCGTGTCCACCCCGTCCCACAAATTGTCGCGCCGGAATCCCGTTTCGAAACCGGGGTTGCCCAGCACGGGCTTGGGAGTTGCAGACGGGGTCTGGGCTAAAGCGGAAATCAGATGCAGAGCAAAGAGGCCTGAGAGGAGAGGCGCAAGACGAGGCATGTCAGGTATATGAGCAAGGAGCGCGCGGGAATCAAACAATTTCAGATGGACCTCCGCCGGACCCTGCATCATATCCCCGCCATGCCTGAGAGCCTGCCGATCGCCGCCCAATCTTTCCGTTTGATGTTTTTTCGCGGATCGCTCAGATTCATCGGACGCACTCGTAGCTCAATTGGATAGAGCGTTGGCCTCCGAAGCCAAAGGTTGTGGGTTCGACCCCCGCCGGGTGCAGATTTTCTCATATTGCCGCCCGGGATTCCACCTTCTCTCCCGTCCCGCGGCGCAAAAAAATCTATTGACGCCGGAAGCGCCGCAAATTATGGCATCGGTTGCTATGAAAAAACTGCTCTCCTTAACCGGGGTAATTATGCTGACGGCCGCCGCTGCTTTTGCAGGCGACGGGAAAACATTCAAAGACAAAGTGGTTGTCGAGCCTCCGACCTGCCTGTTCCGTGCGAACGAACTGCAGTTGGACGCTTTCGCGACCGGCCTGTTCCACAACAGCGCCCGCTCTGCATGGGGCGGCGGTCTCGGGGTCAACTACTACTTCACCAAATTCATCGGAATCGGTGTTGAGGAAGACATCTTTGCCCGCAGAGGCGAAACCACAGAATGGGCCACCTCCGGCAACTTGTTGCTGCGTTACCCGATCTGC
>QYQL01000065.1 GCA_007280915.1 Verrucomicrobiaceae bacterium
CAATGGCTTCATCGCAAACAGTGCCGGCTCAAATGGGACGGCAACGGTCAGCAGCGGGACCTGGGCTAGTTCTGGCGGTCTCTCCGTCGGTAGTTCCGGCAACGGCACCTTGACCGTGAACGGGGGCACGGTCACCAATGTTGCTGGCTTTATCGGCCGTTTCACAAATTCGCAGGGGACGGCGACGGTGAGCAGTGGGACCTGGGCCAGTTCGGGCACTCTCTACGTCGGCTTTTCGGGCAACGGCATCTTGAACCTAACCAACTCTGGTGTGGTGAGCGCGACTTTTGGAGCGAACCCCGTAACGATCGGCAACTTTCTGGGCTCGGTTGGCACGCTCAACCTCGGCACGGGCACGACAGCGGGCACGCTTAATGCCACGACCGTCAACGGCGGTGCCGGCACCGCGACCGTGAATTTCAACCAGTCGGGCAGTTACACTTTTGCCCCGAACCTTACCGGCACCCTCGCCGTGAACGCGATCGGCAGCGGAAACACCACCCTCGCCGGCACGAACACCTACTCGGGCAACACGACGATCACGGCCGGCAAGCTGGCCATCAACGGGAACAACTCGGGCGCGACCGGTGCGGTCCTTGTGCAGGATGGCGGCACGATCGGCGGCAATGGCACGATCGGCGGAGCGATCACCGTGCAGTTCGGCGGCACCCTCGCCCCCGGCAACTCGATCGCCACGCTCACCGGCACGACCGCCACCTTCGAGACCGGCAGCCTCTTTGCCCTCGAAGGCAACGGGGCGTTCTTCGACCGCCTCACCCTCTCCGGTGCGGCCACCATCCAGTTCGGCGCGCAAATCTCCTTCAACCTCCTCGGCGCCCTGACGCAGAATAGCTACACGCTCCTGAGCGCCGCCAGCGGGCTCGATGGGACGACGAAATTCACGCTCAGCGGCGCGGTGCCCACCGGCTACGCCCTCAACTACTCGGGCACCGCTCTCACCCTAGATGTCCTCCCGCTCGCCAACGCCTACTGGAAGGGCGAGACCGATGCGCTCTGGACCACAAATGATTCGGGCACCACGAATTGGGCCACCGCGCAGGACGGCCTCACCAACACGACGCGACTGCCCGGCGCATCAACCGACGTCACCTTCTCGGCCAATGGCTCAACCAACCAGAACACGACGCTCGGCGCGGACTTCTCGATCAAGAGCCTCACGGTCAATGATCCCGCCGCCGTCACCATCGGTGGCTCGAACACTCTCACGATCAGCGGAAACAATACCCTCACGGTCGGCGCCGGCGCCGGCCTCCTCACGATCAGTGTCAACAGTCTCGTCCTCGACGGGGCCACCTCCCAATTCGCTATCGGCAACAGCGCCGGAGCCCTCATCAGCAGCGGGATCTCTGGATCGAGCACTATCGTCAAATCGGGCAACGGCACACTTACCCTCTCCGGCAACAATACCTATAGTGGTGACACGACGATCAAGTCGGGCACCTTGGCACTGGCCTCGGGAGGTTCAAACTTCCTCTCGGCTAATACCACCGTCGGAGATGCCGCCGGCGACAACGGTGTGTTGCTGATTTCGGGTGGAGTCCTCAGGAACAATGCCGGAGTCATCGGTAACAGCGTGGGCTCGAATGGCTCGGCCACGATCACCAGCGGGAATTGGACGAATACCTCACTGCTCACGGTCGGAAATTCCGGCAACGGCTCGCTCCTGGTCAATGGCGGCAGCGTTTCCACCAATGGCTCTGCCTTTATCGGCAAGAGTTCAGGCTCCTCGGGCTCGGTCACAGTGACCAGCGGCACGTTGACCAGTAGTCTTGCTCTCTATCTGGGCAAGGATTCCGGATCCTCGGGCTCGCTGCTGGTGAACGGGGGACTTGTCTCCAGCCTTGCTAATGCCTACCTCGGCTTCGACGTCAATTCCACGGGCGCGGCGACGGTGACAAGCGGGACGTGGGCGATTTCAAAAGGTCTCAGCGTGGGGCAAAGCGGTAACGGCACGCTTCTGATCAATGGCGGGAACGTTTCCCTGAGCGGGATCTTAAGTCCGAGTGCAAACATCGGCGCCGCCGCCGGTTCCACGGGCATGGTGACGGTGACGAGCGGCACGTTGGAGATTGCAAACTCTCTCGCCACTGGTGTTTTAGGCAATGGCACGCTGCTGATCACCGGAGGGAACGTTTCAAATAAAAATGGATCCGTCGGCTTCGGCAGCAATTCCACCGGGAACGTCACCGTCTCAGGAGGCAATTGGACCAATAACGGCACGCTCACCGTGGCCGATAGCGGCACCGGCAAGCTCGTGATCAGCGGCAATGGCTCCGTTTCTGACACAACCGGCACCATTGCAAACAGCGCTGGCTCCACCGGTAGCGTCACAGTCACGGGCGGCAACTGGACGAATTCTGCCGACCTCGTCGTGGGCCGAATCGGAAATGGCACGCTGGCTATCAGCGGCAATGGCTCGGTTTCCAATTCAAACGGGTATATCGGAAGAAACGCAGGCTCCACGGGCATCCTCACCGTTTCGGGCGGAATTTGGACGAGTTCAGGGGATATCGCTGTGGGCTTGACCGGAAATGGCACGCTCTCGATCAGCGGCAATAGCTCCGTCTCGGCGAACACCGTAACGGTTGCTTATTCCCAAAATGGCACCGGGACGCTGAATCTCAATGGCGGCACACTAAGCACCGGACAAGTGGCAAAAGGCCTGGGCTCTAATGGAACAGTCTCCTTCAATGGCGGCACCCTCCAACTCACCGGCAACCAAGCCAGCCTCTTCAACGGGTTCGGCTCCAATGACGTCAAACTCAACGGCTCCGGCGGGACGATCAACACCCAGGGCTTCGCAGTCGCATCCGCCCAGGCCCTCAGCGGCAGCGGCTCCCTCACCAAGCAGGGCAGCGGCACGCTCACCCTCACCGGCACAAACACCTACACCGGAGCGACGACGGTCTCGGCAGGCGCACTCTATGTCAACGGCGACAATAAGTTGGCGACCGGCGATGTCACGGTGCAGAGCGGCGGAACGCTAGGCGGCGGAGGTAACATCGGCGGCAACGTCACCGTTCAAAGCGGGGGCACGATTACCGCAGGCCGCAATGCCACCAGCACGGACCTTCTTTCGGTAAACAACCTCTCGCTGCTCTCGGGCGGCACGGCTCTTTTAAAAATACAGGGATTAAGTGCCTTTGACTCGATCTGGGCCAAAGACGTTCTCTCCGCGACAGGCAACGTCACCCTAAGCCTCCAACTCTCCGGAGGCTACACGGGAGAGGTAGGCGACGCGTTCAAAATTTTCAATTTCACCACCCCGTCGTTTGACATCACAAACTTTGCCCTCGCTTCAAACCTTGGCAGCCAATTCCAATGGGACCTCACCGGACTCACCAGCAACGGAACGGTCGCGATCATCTCGGGTATTCCCGCCCCCACTCACTGGCTCGGCCAGACTGACAGCACATGGTCCGGCACGAACTGGGCAAGCGACGGCAACGGGACCGCCACCACCGCCACTCCCACGCGCACGGACAACATCACCTTCTCCGCCACCGGCGCGACACACCAGACGCCAGTTACCCTCGATGTGGATGCCACCATCAAGAGCCTCACGGTGGATGATACCGTCGGCCTCACCGGAAACAAGACTCTCACCGTCACCGGCGGCACGACTATCGGAAATGGCAATCTGACTCTCTCGAATGGCATCACTTTGCGGAGCAACAGCAACATCGCGTCAATGATCGCCGAGAACTCTGGCGCTGATGCCTCTGTCACCGTGAACGGAGGGAACTGGACCAATGTCAGCAACCTGATCGTGGGGAGCTCTGGCAACGGCACGCTCAACGTAACGGATAACGGAACAGTGAGCGTCGGTGCAAATGGCACGGGGACGGTGAATCTTGGAGTGTCCAGCGGTAGCGTCGGGACGTTGAACATCGGCTCCTACGGCGGCAACTCCACAGCAGGCACGCTCAACGCTGCCGAAGTCGACGGCGGCTCCGGCACGGCGACCGTGAACTTCAACCAGACGGACGCCATCACCTTCGCCCCGAAGATCACCGGTGGCGCCAGCGCGAACCAGCTCGGCGGCGGCACCACCACGCTCATCGGCAACAGCACCTACACCGGCGCAACATCCGTTTCCGCAGGCGCACTCTACGTCAACGGCGACAACTCCGCCGCCACCGGCGACGTCACCGTCTCCGGCGGAACTCTCGCTGGCAGTGGCAACATTGGAGGCAACGTCACTGTCCAAAGCGGCGGCACGATCACTGCCGGGGCGGACGAGACATCGGGCGGCCATCTCACGACAAACAACCTCACACTCCTCGACGGCAGCACCGCTCTGTTCAAACTCTCGAACCCCAACAATTTGGTCCCGGTTATTCTGCAAGGTGGCATTCTGACCTCTTCAGGCAACCTCACTCTCAGCCTCCAACTTATCGATGGTTACGCCGGCACCCTCGGGGATACCTTCAAACTGTTCGCCTACGATCGGAATTTCGGCACCACAAACTTCCTCATCAGCACGAATCTTAGCAATGGCCTCGCATGGGATACCTCGTTCCTGACATCGCAGGGAATTGTTCTTATCAAGACCGATGCCCTCGCCGCGACCCACTGGCTCGGGCAGACAGACAGCAACTGGTCCGGAGCCAACTGGGCCAGCAACGCCGCCGGGAACGCCACCACCGCGACGCCCACCAGCGCCGACGACATCACCTTCTCCGCCAACGGTGCGACCAACCAAACCAACACCGTCCTCGATGTGGACACCTCGATCAAGAGCCTCACGGTCAACAGCACCGCGGGCATCCAGGGCAACAACACCCTGACCATCACCGGTGACACCAATGTCAATGCCGGAACGCTCACGCTCAGCGGCGGCGTGACCATGCTGACCGGCGGCAAAAGTGTAATCGATGGAACGGGAGACGGCGCGGCCGTGAACGTCGATGGAACGGGTTCCACCTGGACCACCACCGGCGATCTGATCGTCGGCAACAACGCAATCGGCGCCCTGAACGTCAACGGCGGGGCGGTCAGCAGCAATAACCTTTATGTGGGCAACTATGGCGGATCAAATGGCACGGTCACGCTGACCGACGGCACCATCAATGCGAACTTTCTCACGATCGGGGAAGCTGGCGGCACGGGTAATCTGTTCATCAGCGGAGGCGTTCTCACGAACCCGGACGCCTACATTACGGACTACGCCGGATCAGGCAGGGCCACGGTCTCGGGCGGCACCTGGAACAACACGGGCAATCTCTATGTCGGTGGCGGCGGTCTCGGAACCCTCGATATCACAGGCGGACTGGTGACCACCGGCGTCAGCGCACGCCTTGGATTGGTGGGCGGCACCGAGGGGCGGGTCACCGTGAGCGGCAACGGCACGTTCCAGAATGCGGGAGTTCTCATCGTCGGCGACGTTGGCACCGGCACGCTGAATATCCAGAACGGCGGCACGGTCAGCGTCGGCGCAAATGGCACGGGTAATCTTACTCTGGCCAGTGAAGCAGGCAGCACGGGAACGCTCAACATCGGCGCGTTTGGCGGCAACAGCACCGCCGGGACCCTCAACACCGCAGAGGTCACGGGCGGCAACGGCACCGCAACGGTCAACTTCAACCAATCGGACGCCACCACCTTCACTCCGAAGATCACCGGCAGCATCAGCCTCAACCAACTCGGCAACGGCAGCACCGCGCTCACCGGAGACAGCAATTACACTGGTGAGACAAAGGTCTCTGCCGGCGCACTCTACGTGAACGGCGACAACTCTGCCGCCACCGGCGATGTCACCGTCTCCGGGGGCACCCTCAGCGGCAACGACAGGATCGGCGGCAACGTGACCGTCCAGATCGGCGGCAAAATCGCCGCGGGCTCCGATGCGGCAACGATCGGCACGCTCACGCTGGGCAATAACCTCTCGCTCCTCGACGGCAGCACGGCGGCGTTCCGCTTTGGCAGCCAGAATCTTTTCGACTCGATCAGCGTCGGCGGAAACATCTCGCTCACCGGCTCCGTCATACTCAGCCTCCAGGTCCTCAGTAGCTACACCCCGGTGCTTAACGACAGCTTCAAGATATTCAGTTTAGCCAATCCATTTGATGCCAGCGGATTCACCCTTGATACCAATCTCACCGGCTTCAAGTGGAACCTCACCAGGCTCGGTACCGATGGCATCGTCTCGCTCGACCCGCCCGCGCCACCCACCGCCTACTGGAACGGCACCACGAACAGCAACTGGAACTACTCATCAAACGCAACCACCAACTGGGTTGATGCTCAAACCGGCGGAGCCGATACCAAAACCATCCCCGGGCAAAATAGCGATGTCATCTTTACCGCCGACAACGCTCAAAACCTCAACACCACGCTGGGTGAAGACCTTAAAATTCAGAGCCTCACGGTGAATACTACCTCCGCCATCACCATCGGCGGGGCGAACACCCTGACGATCCTGGGGCCCAAAGCCCTCACGGTCGCCGACGACGCCGGACTCGTCACGATCAGCACAGGCGACCTCATCCTACCGGGGACCACCACGCAATTCGATATCGGCAACAGCGCCACCGCCCTCATCGCCACAACGATCTCCGGGGCCAGTGCCCTCGAAAAATCGGGCGTCGGCACGCTCATACTCACCGGATCGAACACCTACACCGGCGGGACCACGATCAGCGGCGGCATCCTCCAGCTCGGTGACGGCGGGACGACCGGCTCGGTCCTCGGCAACATTGTTGACAGCGACACCCTGGTTTTCAAACGCTCTGATAACCTGACTTTCTCGGACAAGATCTCCGGCACCGGCTCGCTCATCCAGAACGGATCAGGGACACTGAACATCACCGGATCGAACACCTACACCGGCGGCACCACGGTCAGATCCGGCATGCTGCAACTCTCCGGAACGGGATCAATTACACACCCTGACGCCATCCTCGTGGTGGGGAGTGTTTTCGGCGACAATGCCAATCTCCTCATTTCGGATCCCGGCAGTTCGCTGACCGCCGGCAATATCTACCTCGGCAGGGGCGCTGGCTCCACGGGCAACGCGACGGTCACCAACGGTAAGCTGACGAGTTCCGCCGACGCCCTCATCGTCGGCGCGGCGGGCACAGGCGTCCTTCAGGTCAACGGGGGCTTCGTTTCCAGCAATGCCGGTATCATCGGCAACATCGCCGGCTCCAACGGCACGGCCACCGTCACCAACGGCACCTGGGCCAATTCGGGCACCCTCACGGTCGGTGCATCGGGCTCAGGGCAACTGATGATCTCCGGCGGCCTCGTCTCCAACACCCAGGGATTCATCGGCGATAGCACCGGATCGCAGGGCGCTGCCACGGTCAGCGGTGGCACCTGGGGCAGTTCCAGCGATCTCTTTATCGGCAAGGCCGGCACGGGCACGCTGCTGGTCAACGGGGGCAATGTCTCCAACATCAATGCGAACATCGGCTCCGAGGCCGGCTCATCCGGCAACGCGACGGTGAGCAGCGGGGCGTGGTTGAACTCAGGCGAGCTTACCGTCGGCGCATCGGGCAACGGCACACTCAACATCACCGGCGGCACTGTCTCCAATACGACGGGAAACATTGGCGGTGCTGCAGGATCGCAGGCTGCGGCTACGGTCAGCGGCGGCACCTGGAACAACACGGCCAGCCTCGTTGTCGGCGGCGGCGGTCTCGGAACCCTCGATATCACAGGCGGACTGGTGACCACCGGCGTCAGCACACGCCTTGGCTTGGGGGGCGGCACCGAAGGACGGGTCACGGTGAGCGGAAACGGCACGTTCCAGAATGCGGGAGTTCTCATCGTCGGCGACGCCGGCACCGGCACGCTGGACATCAAAGCAGGTGGAACTGTCACGAGCTTGAACGGTATCGTTGCGGCTCAGGTGGACTCGAACGGCACAGTCACCGTGAACGGCTCGGGCTCGACATGGACGATGACGGGCGACCTCTCCGTGGACACAGGCGGCACGGGCGAGTTGAACATCACCGCAGGCGGCGAGGTCTCCGACGTCAACGGCTTCATCGCCACAGGTTCGATTCCGGCCCTCAAAGGCACTGTCACCGTGGATGGCTCGGGCTCGACATGGACAAATACTGGCAACCTCACCGTCGGCGACACCGGCCCCGGCAACCTCAACATCAAAGCGGGCGGCCTCGTCACCAGCTTGAATGGTATCGTTGCGGCTCAGGTGGGTTCGAACGGCACAGTCACCGTGAACGGCTCGGGCTCGAAATGGACGATGACGGGTGACCTCTACGTGGGCAAGGACAACGGCGGGGTCAACCTGACCGTGTCCGACGGCGGCGCGCTGACGAACGGCAAGACGGTCATCGGCTACGACGCCGCGTCAGACAGCAACACGGTTCTCATCACCGGAGCGGAAACCGCATGGAACAGCTCGGTGACATTCCACCTGGGCTACAACGGCAGCGAAAACCAGATGACGGTGTCCGATGGTGCGGCCGTGAGTGTGAGCGCGCAGGGCGGCCAGAACGTGGACTCGCTGATCGGCTTCAACGACGGATCAAACTATAACAACCTGACCGTAACCGGCGAGGGCTCGTCGTTCACGAACAACGCGACCCTCTACGTAGGGCGCAGCGGCATTGGCAACCGACTGGACATCCTCGAAGGCGGCCTCGTGACGAGCAAAAACGTGCGCATCGGCGGAGGGACGGGATCCAATGGCATCACGGAAGACAGCTTCGCGCTCGTGGATGGAGCAGGATCGACCTGGGACATCTCGGGCACGATGCGGGTCGGTTCGAGCGGGAGCTTCAGCGGGCTCACGATCTCCAGCGGCGGGGCGGTGACCGTGACCGGCAACAGCTTCGTCGGCTACGACGCGACATCGAACGGCAACAGCGTCCTGGTGTGGGACGCGGGCTCGAGATGGTCGGTGAACGCGCTGACTATCGGGCGGCTGGGCACCAACAACGTCGTGACGGTCGCGCTCGACGGAAACCTGACGGCATCGTCGATCACGGTCGGCGAACAAGCCGGCTCCTCGGGAACCCTCCAGCTCGCGCAACATGGCGTTGTGAGCATTGATGGAGGAGAGGGTACCCTTCATCTCGCGCAGTCCTCCAATTCGACCGGCACCCTCAATATCGGTGTCGGCAACAACAAAATGGCACGCAACATCAGCAAATACACGACCGGCGGGACACTTGATGCCTCCGAAGTCAACGGCGGGACGGGCACTGCGACGATCAACTTTTACCAGACCGATAATCCGTATCTTTTCCTGCCGAAGATCACCGGCAGCACGTCGGTTAACCAGAACGGCCCCGGCACGACCGTCATCCAGACGGCGAATACCTACACCGGAGGCACGACGGTCCGGAACGGTGTGCTGCAGACCATCAACCCGTCGGCGCTCGGCACCGGGCCCGTGACCATTAATAGCGGAATCCTCGGCGTGGCCGGCCCGCTGAGCGAAATCTCCTCGCTCGCGTGGGCAGGCGGCAACATCGCGCTCTCGCCGGGGCAGGGCGACATGGTCACCACGACGGGAAAATTCATCAACTCGGACGCCGGCGGGGAGTTCCTCATCGGGACGACCGGCCTGAAGCAGCAGACCTACACGCTGGTGAACTTCGAATCGACGAACTTCCTGCTCGGGGACTTCAGCGCGCTGTTCACGAGTCCCGGAACGAAATTTGACTACAGCTTCGCCCTGAACGAAGGCAACGTGCAGATCACGATCCTGGGAGCCACGGACACCGGGAACCAACTCCACAACATCGAGAATGGAGTCCCGACGTTCGGTGACTTCACCGCGACAGGCAATGTGGTGAGCGGCCTCGCGCCCGACGGCGTGCAGGAATCGAATACGATCGTCGCCGCGCTGGGCACCACGCCCGGCAGCGCGCTCGATGTCCCGGACTGGAACACGCTCAACATCACCGGCAACCAGCCCACCATCATCGTGGATGGGTCGAACCTCAACCTCGACGGCACTCTGAATGCGAAGCAGATCATCATCGATGCGCTCGCGCAGATGACCGGCCATGGCCTCCTCAATGGCGATCTGCTCAACCAGGGCACGGTCGCGCCGGGTAACAGCCCCGGCACATTGACGATCAGCGGCAACTTCACGCAGACCAGCACGGGCACCTTGCAGATCCAGATCGCGAGCCCGACGGTGTTCGACCAGTTGGTCGTGAGCGGCACCGCAAGCCTCGCAGGCACGCTGCAGGTGGAATCGTATGGAGGCTACCAGCTCCAATACGGGGAGCAGTTCACATTCCTGCACGCCGGAAGCATCACCGGGCAGTTTGATTCGATCACGACCTCGGATCCCTCGATCTACCGCGCAAGGTTTCTCGTTGATGGGGGCGCGGGCACAATCCTGATCGCGCCGACGAGCTACACGCTTGTCGCCGTGACCCAAAACCAGAAGAACGTGGCGAAGGCGCTCGACGGCTTCATCAAGGCGACATCCGGCGACCGGCAGGCGGTCAGCATCGCTCTCGACCTGCAGGCCTCGGCTCAATACCCGGCGGCGTTCGATGCCATCGCGCCGACCTTCTACGAGAGCCTGACGGACATCACGATCGAGCAGACAAACGCCCGCGCCCAAATGCTCGCCCAGCGCGCGAGCGCCGTGCGCCTTGGATCCCGCGGCTTCCAGGCTATCGGCATCGAGGCTCCGCTGAAATATGACAAGGATGGCCGGGGCGTGATGGACGCCAAAGACGGAAAGAACATTCTCAGTCCCGCAGACGACAACAATTGGGGAGTGTGGGTGCAGGGCAACGGAATTTTTGCCCATGCCGCCGGCATTGGCGGGGTCTCGTCCTACAACTTCCAGAATGGCGGAGTCCTTGTCGGGGGCGATTACCGCTGGAGCGAGCACTTCGTGACGGGTGTCTACGGCGGCTACCAGGGCACTTATTCGAAATACGGCAACGGCGGGGTCACAACGATCAACGCGGTGGATTTCGGATTGTATGCGGGCTACCAGAACGGAGGGTTCTACACGGATGCCATCCTGGGCGGCGGCTCCAGTTCGTATGCGGTCAGGCGGCCGATCCAATTCAGCACCGTGGATCGCACGGCCATCAGCCGGCCGGACGGTGGGCAGTTCACCTCCTACCTTGGGCTCGGTTACGACTGGCAGGCCGGGAACTTCACCTTCGGCCCGGTTCTGACCGGACAATACACGTATGCCGGCATCGCACCATTCACGGAAAATGGAGCCGGAGCCCTCGACCTCGCCGTGGGCCAGCAAAATGCCAGCAGCCTGCGCACAAGCATCGGTGGGCGGATTGCCTACACGTGGAAGCTCTCGGAGAACATCGCCCTCATCCCCGAGGGACGGCTCTTCTGGCAGCATGAGTTCATGGAGAATCCCCGCAATATCTCCTCCAGCCTCGACGGAGGCGGCGGGCCATCATTTGACTACACCACCAGCGCTCCCGACCGCGATGCCGTCTTTGCGGGCGCCGGGATCTCCGCCCAATTCGGACCCAACTGGAACGCCTACGTCTACTACAACGCCGACTTCGGCCGCCAGGACTACATCAGCCACTCGATCAGCACCGGCCTCAACTTCAAGTTCTGACGACGCCCATCGCCGTCAGCTCGCCTTACGGAAGGATTCTCTGGAAATCCTCTCCAGTCATCATATGCTCCTGAAGCCATGAAACACCACGCGACGCTTTTCGCTCTCCTGACTCTTCTGTTGGCAGGCTGCGGCCGGGCCCCGTCTCCCGCACCTTCTCCCGCATCACCACCAACCCCAGCCCCGGCCAAAGGCGGAGCGGCTATTCTGGATTTGGACGCAGCGGCCAAGCGGCTCGGGCGGGATGTGGCGATCCTGGCGGAACTGAAGGAAGCCGGAGCCCCGATCAGGGATCAACTGGCAGCTTCCCAAAAAGACTACCAGGCACAAATTGACCGCCTCAAAGCGTCGCATGGAGCCAAACCTTCCGAGGCGGACAACCAAAAACTGGCCGAGCTCACGCGCACTCTCAGCCAGCAATTCCAACAACAACAGCAGCAGGCCCAACAGGAGCTTAACGCCAAGCGGGCAGCCCTCATCAACCGCTTCCGAGAGGAGGTCAAGCCCGTGGCTTTGAAGATCGCCACCGCCAAAGGACTCGGCATTGTGCAGTTGAAAAATGACCTCGCGATTCTTACCAGCGAGCCCGATCTCGACATCACGGACGAAGTGGTCGCCGAGTTGACTCGCTCTGCCGCTGCCCCTTCGAGCCCCTCCTCCAACCCGAATCCGTAATCCGATTTGGCGGGAGGCGGAAATCGCGTGCATATGACGACGCGAGCACAGGTTTTTCGCGTTCTGGCTGCCGCCGCAAGGATCTTGGAGACTCATCCAGAGGGGCGCCCATCTCAAGCCAGCTCTGGCCCAACTACGGGGCAAACTCACCGCAACTCGACTAGAGCGGTTTCCGATTTACTGTGGCCACGGCGCTCTGTCGCCGTGCTGCTGCTGCGCCTCGACAGAGCGAGGCGACTACAACGATGTATCTGGCCATGACTTTGCTTAAACCGCTCTAACGGAACGGATCGCCTGAGAATATCTTGTGGTAGACAGGGCGGTATGGCCATTTGGCGCCGTAGGCCGAGTAGGCCATCCAGGTTTCAAAGGAATCCATCCGCATGACGAGGGATTGGAATGTCGCGCTGTCGTTCTTGATGCCGAGCCGGAAGAGGGCGCCCGAGGTTGCCGCGCATCCGTCGCGGGATGTGTAGCCCATGATGTCCTTCATTTGGCCGAGGGTAACCGGTCCCTCGCCCAAATCGCGCCGCAGCAGCTTCCTGAAACTTTCAAGGCGAAGGTGGTTGTGGGCGTCCGCGACATGGTTCGGAAAAGCGCCGGGGAGAAGGAAACTGTTCACGCTGGCAATGGCGTCGGGAAGATCCCACGTGATTCCGTCCCTCAGTTTTGTCGTGGATGAGCGGAGTTTCCCGCGCTGTCCAGAGGGGCGGCTGGTGTCGTATTCTAGGACATGGGCGGTGTCGGCGTCCGCAAGCAGGATCAGCGAGCCCGTGCCGTAGTCGCGTCGCGCGAGAGCCTTTTCGGCCTCGGCCAGCGTGCGGCTGTTTTCGATCACCCACCGCAGATCGATCGTGGGCGAGCGGGCACCGTGCCTGGGGATGGATGGTTCGCTCGCGGGCCAGCTGTCGAGCGAGCCGCCGAAAAGATGGTGCCGGTTGAACACGTTGTTCGGGAACAACTCTCCGATCATGCCGTTCCCAGCGGACGATCTGTCGCCATTGTGGAAAACGAACATCGCATTCCAGGAATCCATCTCTTTGTTCGGAGGCCAGTCGTTGTTGCGGCCCACGATGGTTCTTCCGGTGTCGGAACCCCTGCCGAAGACAGCGGCCGCCGAACAGGCGGCGGCTTGGGTCACATCTTCAAAGATCAGGGAAACGAAATTCTCATTGGCGGACAGATGCCCGTCGCCGAGCTTGTCGACCGGCCACGAGAACACGAGTCCCATGCCGTCAATTTCTTCACGGTAGTCGCGGGGTATGTTTTTCCTCAGTGCATTTGCGGCGGTCAGGGCCTTCGCGAAGGTCATCCGGCGCGCGGGATCCGCGATCCCCTTGTTCACGTCATCGATCGTTTCCTGCAAAAACCGGTCGGTCAGCGTCTCGAATTTTGGAAATTTGCCGCGGATGGCAGCCGCATATTGACGCCCGGCTTCGCGGTGCGTGACAGCGGTCAAATCGAAGTCGACGCGATAGCATCCGGCCTTTTGGTCATAAGCGAGAGTAACGCCGCCGGGTCCTGCAGCCGGCACCGGGGCGGCTCCGCCAAGCAGAAAAAACATGGCTGCAGCCGGTCCGGCACATTGAAGGAAATGGAACGGTTTCATCGGGAGGTCTCTTTTGCGGCTCGGCGGGAGAACTTTCTCTCCGCGCCACCGCGTGAGATCCTCTTACGCTGCCCGGGCGTTGAGGATCTCGATCAACTCTTTGGCGGACTCGGGGATTTTGGTTCCCGGGCCGAAGATGGCGACGGCGCCGGCTTCGCGGAGGAAGGCGTAATCCTGTGCGGGGATGACTCCGCCGGCGACGACGAGGATGTCCTCGCGTCCGAGGCGCTTGAGTTCGGCCATGAGGGCGGGCAGGAGCGTCTTGTGTCCGGCGGCGAGGCTCGACATGGCGACGATGTGGACGTCGTTTTCGACAGCCTGCTTGGCGGTTTCCTCCGGGGTCTGGAAGAGCGGCCCGATATCGACGTCGAAGCCGAGGTCGGCGTAACCGGTGGCGACCACTTTGGCGCCGCGGTCGTGTCCGTCCTGTCCCATTTTGGCGATGAGGATGCGTGGGCGGCGGCCTTCGCGTTTTTCGAAGTCGTCGGCCATTGCGCGAACTGCTTTGATGTCGTCCATATGTCCGTAGGATGAAGCGTAAACCCCGCTGATCGAGCGGATGACCGCCTGGTAGCGGCCGGCCACTTTTTCGACGGCGTCGGAAATTTCACCGAGCGTGGCGCGGGCCTGTGCGGCCTCGACCGCGAGAGCGAGGAGGTTGCCATTTTTCTTGTCCTCCGCAGCGGCTGTGATGGCGGCGAGGCAGCGCTGGACGGCGGCCTCGTCGCGTTCGGCGCGGAGCTTTTTGAGACGTTCGATCTGCGAGAGGCGGACCGCCGTATTGTCCACCGTGAGGATATCGAGCGGGTCTTCTTTTTCGAGGCGGTATTTGTTGACGCCAACGATCGTCTCGAGGCCAGAGTCGATTTTCGCCTGACGGCGTGCGGCAGCTTCCTCAATGCGCATTTTCGGCAGGCCGGTTTCGATCGCCTTCGACATGCCGCCGAGGGATTCGACCTCCTGGATGTGGGCCCAGCCTTTTTCGAGGAGTTCGTGGGTGAGGGCCTCGACGTAATAGCTGCCTCCCCAGGGATCGACGACCGAGCAGATGCCGGTTTCGTTCTGGAGGAAGAGCTGGGTGTTGCGCGCGATGCGGGCCGAGAAGTCGGTCGGCAGCGCGATCGCCTCGTCGAGCGCGTTCGTGTGCAGGCTCTGGGTATGACCCATCGTGGCCGCCATCGCCTCGATGCACGTGCGGGCGATGTTGTTGAACGGATCTTGTTCCGTTAATGACCATCCGCTCGTCTGCGAGTGCGTGCGCAGGGCCATGGACTTCGGGTTTTTCGGGTTGAAGCCCTTCACGATCTTCGCCCAGAGGACGCGCGCGGCGCGCATCTTGGCGACTTCCATGAAGAGGTTTTTGCCCTGCGCCCAGAAGAACGAGAGGCGCGGGGCAAATGCGTCAATGTCGAGCCCGGCAGCCGTGCCGGTGCGGAGATACTCCAGCCCGTCCGCCAGCGTGTAGGCCATTTCGAGGTCGGCGGTCGCGCCGGCTTCCTGCATGTGGTAGCCGGAGATTGAGATCGAGTTCCACTTCGGCATCTTCTGCGAGGTGAACTCGAAGATGTCGGCGATGATCCGCATCGAGGGTTCCGGCGGGTAGATGTAGGTGTTCCGCACCATGAACTCCTTGAGGACGTCGTTCTGAATCGTTCCGGCGAGCTGATCGAGCGTCAGCCCCTGCTCGAGCGCGGTGACGATGTAGAACGCGAGGACCGGAAGGACCGCGCCGTTCATCGTCATCGAGACGCTGATCTTGTCGAGCGGGATGCCACCGAAGAGGATCTTCATGTCGAGGATCGAGTCGATCGCGACGCCCGCCTTGCCGACGTCGCCGACGACGCGCGGGTGATCGGAGTCGTAGCCGCGGTGGGTGGCGAGGTCGAAGGCGACCGAGAGACCCTGCTGTCCGGCCGCGATGTTGCGTTTGTAGAAGGCGTTTGATTCCTCCGCCGTCGAGAACCCGGCATACTGGCGGATCGTCCACGGGCGCTGGACATACATCGTCGCGTAAGGTCCGCGCAGGAATGGCGCCACCCCGGCAGTGTAGTCGAGATGCTTGCAATCGGCGAGGTCCGCCGGGCCGTAGGCCGGCTTTACCGGGATGGTTTCGTTGGTCATCCACTCCGCGTGGGCGGGAGTTTTTCCGGTCTCGGCATTGAAGGCGGCTTCCCACTGGGAAGCATTCGCTGCGGGTTCGGAACTGAAATCGATTTGTGTGAAGTCAGGGCATTTCATGGCGTCAGAGCTCCTTGTGAAGATTGTTGAGGAAGGCGAGGCAATCGACCTTGAGGTGGATGAAGTCGTCCACGCCTGCGACCTTGTGGGCGTCGATCTGGTCGGCGGGATATCCCGCGAGGATGACTTTCACTCCGGGCATTTTGGCTTTCAGGGCCGGGACGAATGCGGGGACGATCTCGGGATAAGTGTCGTCCGTCGAGCAGAGGACAACGACCGGAGCCTTTGAAGCGACGGCCTGGGCGAGCGCTTCGTCCACCGATTTCGCTCCAGCGGTTTCCTGGCGGACATCGTAGCCGCCCGCGGCGAAGAAGCCCGAGGAGAAATCCGCGCGGGCTTTCGATTGTTTCGGCGGGCCGAATTTGGCGAGCCAGACCTGCGGCGGGTTCGGCTGTGTGGCGGCGCGGAGCGTTTCGTATCCTTCCGCAGCGCGGAGGACACGCACGCGCTGGATATCCGGGACGGAGGCCCCTTTGCGTGAAAGGGCCTTGCTGATCTCGCCGATCGTGGCGCCGGCTTGGAAGGCTTTGGCGACTTCTTCGACGGTGGCGGATCCGAGCTTCACTCCGCCTTTGCGGACGGCGGCGATGCACTTTGAGCGCCCGGCGAATTTTTTCTCCGAATCGTCCGGGTTCGTGGCAAGCGGTTTTTCCGAGGGGTTCGGGAAGAGGTTGACCCCGAGGACGGCCTCGCGGCGCTTCGAGACCGCATCGAGGCGGGCCTTGGCATTCGCGGCAACGGCCTGCTGGGGAAAGCCCTCGCGGAGCGCAACCGCCATGCCGCCGCGCTTCTCGACATCCTGGAACAACTCCCAGGCTTTCTTCGCGAGCTCGATGGTGAGAGATTCGACATACCATGATCCGCCGGCCGCGTCGGCGACTTCGGCGAAACCGCATTCCTCGGCGAGGATGACGTGGATGTTGCGGGCGATGCGCGTGGAGAATTCGTCCGGCGTGCGGACCGGTTCGTCGAATGCAGCGACATGCATGCTGTCCACACCGCCGATAACCCCGGAGAACCCTTCCGCGGTGGCGCGGAGCATGTTCGTGTGGGGATCGAGGACGGACTTGTTGAAAATGCTGCTGCGGCCGTGGATGAAGAGGGGGGCGGGCTTGACGCCGAACGCCTCGACGATCCGGTCCCAGAGAAGGCGGGCCGCGCGGATCTTTGCGATCTGCATGAAGAGGTTCGAGCCCAGCGAGAGCGCCATCACAAAGCGCGGGGCAATCTCGTCATCAGGAATTCCAGCAGTGGCCAGCGCGCGGAAGTAAGCGGCTCCAGTCGCGAGGCCGAAAGCCAGTTCCTCGACGGCGGTGCCGCCGGCATCGGCCCAGAGGTTCGCCTGGATTCCCACCGTGCGGACCGGCTTTCCAGCCGCCCACTTCGAGACCGTGGCGAGTTCGGCGAGCGCGTCATCGAGCGAAAGATCGAGCTTTCCATCCCGCGCCCATTCGGTCAGCGGGTCGGCGAGCACGGCACCGGAAAATCCCTTGCCGCCGGAAACCGCTTGGAGAAGCCCGGCCATCGGGAGCGCGCTGGCTCCCGCAAAGACCAGCACGGGGGCCGCGTTCAAATCCACACCCGCAAAGGCGCGACTGGCATCATCGAGCGTCGCGAGCGAAAGCCCGCATTCGCCGACTTCGCCGCATACGGCCTCGTCGGGATCCACCCCGTGACGTGTCGCGACATCCGGAAGCACCGCCACGGAATTCTGTCCGCGCATGAGGTCGCTCTTCAGCGCCGCGTTGAATTTTTCCGCGCATCCGTAGGGAAGCTCCTGCGCGATGAGCCACGGCTTGGCCTTGAATCCCGCTGCCGCGGATCCGCGGACAAACGGAGGGAGCCCGGGCCATGACTCGGGCAATTCGAGTGCGGCGAGATCCTCCTTGCGGTAGATCGGCTGGAGTTTGATCCCCTCCGGAGTGGAGGTGATCAGCTTCTTGTCGAACGGGGCGCCTTTCAGCGACTCCTCGGCAGCGTGACGCCACTCCTCGTAAGTCGCTGCGGGAAATTCATCGAGAGACAGTTTCATATCGATTGCGGAATTGGGAATTCGGATTGCGGAATGGTTTATCCGCCTGCGGCGGAAATGTGGATTGCGGAATTGGGAATGTTGCTTGCTGAAAACCGAACACTGAAAACTGAATACTCTGGTCTAGTGAACCTCCTCGACGAGGGCCTCGCTGGTTTTTCCGTCCACGGTGACGAGGAGCCGCTGGTGGCGGCCGGTGGGACGGGGAGCCGACGCGTCAGCGGCCGGTGAGGCGGGCTTCTTTGTCGCGGCGGGATCCACAATCGAGCCGGGGTTCTTGATCAGCTTCTCGTATTCCATCGGGAACATCGCGAAGAGGACGACCGCTTCGTCGGTGGTCGGGAGTTGCTTCTCGGCAAGCTGCTTGCGGAGGTTCTCCACGTTCGGCTTCAGCGAATCCGCCGGGCGGGTGGTCATCGGCGGCTTGCCGGTGTTCTTTTCCGCGAGCGCGAGGACTTCCTTGTCCACCGGCGCGGGCGTCTTTCCGTAGTTGCCAAGAACGATGTCCATCGCTGCCGGCGAGAAATTTTTCCAGCGGCCGAATTTGACATTGAGCATCGCCTGGGTGCCGACGATCTGGGAGATCGGGGTGACGAGCGGTGCCCATCCGAGGCATTCGCGGACATGTGGGATTTCAGCGAGCACCTCGTCGATGCGCTCGCTCATCCCGAGATCCTTGAGCTGGACGCGGAAGTTCGAGAGCATGCCGCCGGGGACCTGGTAGACGAGCGTGTCGCTGTCCACGACCTCGTTCGCATGCGACGTGAACGCGTCCATTTCCTTATAAACTTTTGTGAAATACTCGCGGAGCTCGGCGAGTTTCTTGCGGTCGAGCTTCGGCTGGCGCGGGTTGTTATCGAGCAGGGCGAGCATGCGGAGTGTGTCCGGCTGGGAGGTGCCGTTTGCAAATGGCGTGATTGAGGTCTCGACCGCATAGGCCCCGGCATCGGTCGCGGCGACATACGAGGCGGCAGCGAGTCCGGCGGTTTCGTGGCTGTGGAGGGTGACCGGCAGGCCGGTGAGCTTCGTGATCCCGGAGACAAGCTCCCCGGCGACCCGCGGCGTGATGACGCCCGACATGTCCTTGATCGCGATCTGGTCGCAGCCCATCTCCTTCAACTCTCCGGCAAACTTCAAAAATGCCTCCACCGTGTGAGCCGGGCTCGTCGTGTAGCAGATCTCGCCGCGCGCCACCTTGCCCGCCTTCCGCACCGCCGCGATCGCGGGGGCCAGGTTACGGGGATCGTTGAGGCCGTCAAAAATCCGGAAGACTTCGATGCCCGCATCGGCCGTGCATTTCACGAACAACTCGACCACGTCATCGGGGAAGCACTTGTATTGGACGATGTTCTGACCGCGCAGGAGCATCCCCTGCGGGGTGTTCGGAGCGACCTTGCGCAGCTCACGAACGCGGTCGAACGGCTGCTCTCCGAGGAAGCGCAGCGCAGTGTCGATCGTGGCCCCGCCCCAGGTCTCCAGCATCCCGAAACCCATCGAATCCAGGATCGGCGCGGCGGGCAGCATCTGGCTGGTTTTCATTCGGGTGGCCGCCATGGATTGATGGCCATCGCGCAGCACGGTGTTGTTGAATAGGACGGGTTTCATAGGGTTTGGGTTTCTATATTAGAACTTCTAATAACAGGTCACTGCTTGGCAAGACATGATTTAAAACAAGATTTTCACAGATCCGGCGTGGCAATTTTCCGCGGGCGATCTCCGAAGATTGCGGTTCCGATGCGGACCAGCGAGCTTCCCTCGCCGACCGCCTGCTCGAAGTCCCCGCTCATGCCCATCGAGAGTTCCGGAAGCGGGGTGCCGGTCTGCTGTTCGAGTTCGTCGCGCAGTTTCCTGAGCGCTGCGAAATACGGGCGGGAAGCCTCGGGATCCGCGGCATACGGGGCCATCGTCATAAGTCCGACCACCTGGACCCGCGGAAGCGCAAGCAGTCCGGCGATCTCTGTTTTCAAACCATCCGGGCGGAACCCGAACTTCGTGCCCTCCCCGGACACGTTCACCTCGAGAAGGATTTTGGGAAAGCATCCGCATTCCCCCGCAATGCGATCCATCTGGCCGGCGAGTCCGCTGTTGTCCACGCCATGAAAAAGATGGAAGAGCGGGAGCGCCTTGCGGATCTTATTTGTCTGGAGGTGTCCGATGAAGTGCCACTCCAGATCGCGCGGCAGGAGGGGGATTTTCCCCGACGCCTCCTGCACCTTGCTCTCACCGAAAACCCGCTGCCCCGTGTCGAGGACGTGGCGGACAGCTTCCGCCGGATGGGTCTTTGACACGGCCACGAGACGCACGCATGCAGGGTCGCGACCGGCGCGCTCCGCGGCCGACCGGATCCTCGCGAGGATAGATTCCAGGTTTTTTTCAATGATTGGCATTAGTAAATCTGTTCTGGTATTTCCAGCGGATATTAGATTAACTTATCCGCGAGGAGTCGAATGCAAATTCAAACATTCAAAGTATTCTGCGATTTGGCGGACACGGAAAGCTTTTCCAAAGCCGCCGAGCGGAACGGAATCACACAGAGCGCGGTAAGCCAGCAGGTGCGCTCGATCGAGGAGCAGTTCCAGGTGCGCCTGATCGATCGGGGTCGGCGGGCGTTCTGCCTGACGCCCGAAGGGCAGGCTTTCCTGGCATCCAGCAGGGATATTGTCGGCGCCTACGACGAACTCGGCACCCGGATGCAGAAATTGCAGGAGGTTGTCTCCGGCGAGCTGCGGATCGCGACGATTTTCAGCATCGGTCTCCACGAGTTGCCCCCGTATCTCAAGCGGTTCCGCCGCGAATTTCCCCTTGTGGATGTCCGGGTGGATTATCGCCGCTCTGCCCAGGTGTATGCGGCTGTGCAGGAAAACCGTGCAGATGTCGGTCTGGTTGCGTATCCGGCCTCCCGACGCGGGGTCACCGCCGCGGTTTTCTGGCGCGACCGGCTGGTTGTCATTTGCGCACCGTCCCACCCGCTTGCCCCCCGCAGGAACATTTCCCTTTCCGATCTGGGCGGTGAAAAGTTCATCGCATTCGAGCCGGACCTTCCGACCCGTCGCGAGGTTGACCGCCAGCTGAGGCAGGCGGGAGCGCGCGTGAAGGTGGCCTTCGAATTCGACAACATCGAGACCGTCAAGCGCGCGGTTGAGATCGAGAGCGCGGTTTCCATTGTCCCGCGGACCTCGGTGCGTTCGGAAGTGGAGACCGGCCAGCTCGTGTGCCTGGAGCTCACCGACGAGGAAATGTGGCGCCCGCTCGGAACTCTGGTGAAGAAATCCTCCGCCGGCACTCCGGCGCTCCGCGAGTTTCTCGGGCTCCTTGAGAATACCGACCTCGGGGGTGAGGGCAGCGACTTCCAGCCGCGCGGATCCAAATCAAAGGCGAAGCAGAAATGAGCGCGCCCGCGATCGGCATCATCGGCGGGAGCGGGCTCTACCAGATCGAGGGGTTTTCGGAAGTGGCCGACGTCGTCGTCCCCACGCCGTTCGGCCCCCCGTCGGATGTGATCATCGGCGGCACGCTGCACGGAAGGTCGGTTTTTTTTCTTCCCCGACACGGCCGAGGCCACCGGATCGCCCCCCACGAAATCAACCATCGGGCCAACATCTGGGCGCTTCGATCGCTCGGAGTGCGCTGGATCATTTGTGTGACCGCAGTCGGAAGCCTTCAGGAGCAATATCATCCGCGTGACGTCGTGCTCCCGGATCAGTTTTTTGACCGCATGAGCGGCCGCGCGTCGCATACCTTCTTCGGGAACGGAATCGTCGCCCATCCTGCGTTCGCCGAGCCGATCAGCGCAGGCCTCCGGAAAATTCTGGCCGAATCCTGTGCGGAGGCGGGGAAAAAATTTCACGATGGAGGGACGTATGTGAACATGGACGGGCCGGCCTTTTCCACCCGTGCCGAATCGCTCGCGAACCGCCAGCTCGGGTTTGACGTGATCGGTATGACCAACCTCCCTGAGGCAAAGCTCGCCCGGGAGGCAGAAATCGCCCTCGCCACGCTGGCCATGATCACCGATTACGACTGCTGGAAGACCGACGAGGAGCCGGTGACGGCCGATGCCGTGATCGCCCACCTGCACGCAAACGTCGCCGCCGCAAAGGAAATCCTCTCTCTGGCCATTCCAAAAGTTCCGCTGGAGCCCGCCTGGCCGGAGCACCGCAGCCTCGATGCCGCGCTCATTACTCCGCGTGACCTCTGGCCCGAGGGAACAATCAAAAATCTTGGTGTGATTTTGGAAAGATTTGTGCGATAGGTCCCAGGCTGACCCGCATCAAATGAAATCACGTCCCTGGCTTGTCATCCCGGTTGTTGCCGGCTTTCTCGCGGTCGGATGCCAATCCGCACATACGCAATCATCCCAGCAGCCGCAGGTGATTGTTGTCCCGCCGGGTGATGCGGCTCCTTCTACGGACACGGGGGCGCCGGCTGCAGGCGATTCGACTCCTCCGATGAAGGCTCCAGCAGCCGTTCCTCAAACCGGCCCCAGCCGGCTGAGCTACAATTCGTGCAATGTTGACGGACAGTATATCGCGCTCACTTTCGACGACGGCCCGCATGCGACCCTGACTCCGAAGCTGCTGGACATCCTCAAGGAGAAGGGCGTCAAGGCGACGTTTTTTGTGCTCGGCCAGTGCGTCGAGGCAAACCCGGAGGTCCTCCAGCGCGCCGCCGCCGAGGGGCATGAGATCGGCAACCACAGCTACGATCACAAAGCCTTCACAAAAGCCGGAGGTGCGGGTGTCGCCTCGGAGGTGAACCAAACAAGCGAGGCCATCGAAAAGCTGACCGGCAAAAAACCGGCGACCGTGCGTCCTCCCTACGGTTCCACGAACACCTCGATCACCAAGCGGCTGAACGAGGAATTCGGCCTGAAGGTGGTGATGTGGGACGTGGATCCGCTGGACTGGAAAAACCGGAATTCCGCCCATGTGACGAGCGAGATCCTGAAGAACACAAAAGCCGGGTCGATCGTGCTCTCGCACGACATTCATCCCACCACCGTGGCCGCGATGCCGGACGTGATCGACGGCCTGCTGGCAAAAGGTTTCAAGTTCGTGACCGTGTCCGAATTGATCGCCATGGACCGACCCAAGCCAACCCCGACTCCTGCCGCACCCAAACCATCCCGGAAATAACCTTCCGGAACCCGCCCGCAATCATCGGGCCTCTTCCTTACCATGAGCGACACCACTTCGTCGGAGCCGGTTTTTTCCGGAATGGACCTTGCAAAAAGCTTTTTGCCCGACTGGGCGAAAGCGCCAGATGCGCCCGCCGACCACTCCCGGATTGCGGAGAAATTCGGCAATCGGGAGGAGGAGCGGCCTCGGCGCGGTGACAGCCGGCGGCCCGGTGGCCCGCAGCGCCGCAACGACCGGCCGGATCCCCGGCAGCGCGACTCCCGCCAGAGGGGAGGTCCTCGCGACCGCAACGACCGTCGGCGCGAGCGTCCCGAAGACAGCCGCCGCCATGATTCGCGAGAGCAGGGTCCGCCTGCGCCACCTCCACTGAGCGGGTGGAATGCAACCCTGATCCCCGATCCGCGCGGCATCGACGGCCTCGCCAGACAGATCAAATCCGGCGGAAAGGCCTACCCGCTTTTCGATCTGGCCGTGCTTATTCTGGAGAAGCCCGAGCGCTACCGCTTGGAATTCCGCAGCGACTCCGCCCATGCCCCGGCACTTTTCCGGCTGGAGCTCGACGGCAGTCTCTGGACCTCTGAAAAGGAAGCCATCCAGCACATCCTCTCCCGCCATCTCGACAAATTCTACCGCCGCGAGCGGGTCACAGTGGATCCTCCCAAGGGTTCGTTTTCGTGCATCGCCGTTTCCGGCGATATCATTTTGGGACCTCCGAATCATCATGATTACCAGCGGCGTCTCCGCGAGGTTCATGCGGCGCGTTTCCGGAATGTCCCGTTCGAGGCCTTCAAGAGCCGGGTCCAGATGGTCCGCGAGCCGGAGTTCATCGAGAAATGGAAGGAAAGCCAGAGTTCGAAGGATGAATTTTATCCCGCCGGAACCCCGGACGAGGGATCCGAACCGCTCAAGTTCGCCGATATGGCGGCGGTCGAAGCCCATTTTCGCACGACCCACGCCGGATCGCTTCTCACGCCTGCAACAAGTCCTGTCGAAATTTCCGGCACGGCCGCGCTCGGAGCCTCCGCCACGGGAGTGCGCCAGCTTGCCAACCGCGCCGTGGCCGACCTGAGGCGGTTTCCACTGCCCCTTGCCCACATCATCGGGCAGGGATTCGCGGCTGCCGGACTCCAGATTTTCAAAGCCCACGAAAACATCACCTACGTATCGGTCGCCCGCCCGCGCTACCTCGACCGCGCCGCCTCACCGGTTGCCGAAGGGCTCGCCACGATCCTCGACTACCTCGAATCCCATCCTGCAGCCCCACGGCCCGAGCAGTGGAAAGCACTTCTTGCCGGCCGCACGGCTCCGGCCGATGAGGCCGCCCGCGAGTCGGCGCTCGCATCCGACCTCTCCTGGCTCATCCATCAGGGACACGTGGTGGATTATGCCAAGCGGGGGCTTGAAGCCGTCCGGAAACCCAAGCCGCCCCGCGAAGGGGATACCCGGAAAAAGAATCCCCAAGCGCGTCAGCCGCAGGTTCCTGTCGCAGCAGCACCGGTTGATCCGGAACCTTTGCCCCAAGATCCGCAGTAACGTCCCTCCCTTTCACGGCGGTAACACGGGTTCGAATTGAGTTATACGGCTTTTATCGGACTTGGATCGGCCTCGCCGCATCCATGGGGTGAACACCCCATTCCACAAATCCAATCTCTAAAACATCGTCATTGCCGAAATGGCCTATCCACCGGCAAGACGAATCATCTGCTCCATTTACATGCTCAGTTTCCCATCCAAATGTGGGAAGTCGCACGCAGACAGTAAAGAACCTCGGGGTATCAGACCCAATGGGAGTGAACAAAATGATGCGCGCGGCCGCTGAACCCCCGCTCGCCACCGAGCCTCTGCCGGAATTCCAGGAAGTCGCAACGCCACTCAAGCGCACGGAGCTATTGTTGCGAGAGAGCGAATCACTGAGTAGCGCCGTGCTCAATTCCATGACGGCGAACATCGCCGTGGTAGACCGCCACGGAACGATCATCGCCATCAACGATGGCTGGGAGCGCTTCGCGCAGGAGAACGGTGGCGATCCCGCGTCACCAAAATTCGGCGTGGGGACGAACTACCTGGAGGTCTGCGCACGGGCCGCGCGGGATTTGGGCGCGGAAGGGCAGGAGATTTTGGATGGCATCAAGGGAGTGCTGGCGCATTCACAAGCCACGTTCAGTCACGAGTATCCCTGCCACTCGCCCACGGAACAACGATGGTTCTCCATGCTCGTCTCCCCCTTGGACCGGGCGGATGGCGGGGCGGTCATAACTCAAATTAACATCACCGAGCGCAAGCGGGCGGAGGAAGTGTTCTTCCGCTCGCAGCAAATGCTCGAGATCGTTCTGGATAATATCCCTGCGCGCGTTTTCTGGAAGGACCGGGATCTCATTTACTTGGGCTGCAACAGCGCCGGCGCCCGCGATGCCGGTCTTGGTGCCTCCAACGAGATTATTGGGAAGAGCGACTTCGATGTGGCGTGGAAAGACAGCGCGGATACATACCGGGCTGATGATCGCGCCGTGATGGAGAGCGGCATCCCCAAGATAGGCTATGAAGAAGCGATGCACCACCCGGATGGAAGCATCGGCTCCCTCATCACAAGCAAGCTTCCTCTGCGCGACAGGGAGGGTAATGTCTTCGGGGTGATGGGCACTTACGAGGACATCACCGGGCGCAAGCGGGAGGAGATTGAAAACAGGCGGATGGCGACGGTGATACGGGACTCGAACGATGCGATCACGATTCAGGACTTCGAGGGCCGGATCACCGCCTGGAACCGCGGCGCCGAGCTGATGTATGGCTACGACGAGGCCGAGGCGCTGGAGGTGAACATCGAGCGCCTCACGGCCCCCGCCAAGGCGGCCGAGCAAAAGGATTTCATCCGGCGGCTGATCGCGGGTGAAGCCATCACCTCGTTTGAGACCCAGCGGGTCACCAAGGACGGTCGCGTGCTCGATGTCTGGATGACGGTGACCAAACTCTTGGACGATGCTGGAAACCCGGTTGGCCTGGCCTCTACCGAGCGTGACATCACCGAGCGCAAACTCATGGAAGACCGGCTGGGAGCAGCACTCATCACCGCCGAGGCTGGCAACCGGGCAAAGAGCGAGTTCCTCGGTATTATGAGCCACGAGCTGCGCACGCCGCTCAATGGGGTGCTTGGTTGCTCCGAGCTCCTCACCTACACCACGCTCGACGAGGAACAGAGTTCGCTTGTGCAGACGGTCAGCAAATGCGGCGAGCACCTCTTGTCTATTGTCAAAGATATCCTCGATTTCTCCAGCATGGAGGCAGGCAAACTTGCGATCAATGTTGCGACGATGGCGGTCGCCGACGTCGTCGAGTTGTCAGCCCGGACCGTCCAAATATCCGCCGCTGAAAAAGGGCTCGTATTTCGCCACGAGACAAATCGCGACGTGCCTCATCAGATCACCGGCGACGCACTTCGGATCCGCCAGATCCTCATCAACCTCCTCGGCAATGCCGTCAAATTTACATCCAGCGGATCGGTTGTCCTCCGCGTGGTGCCCGACGCAGAGGGCCGGTTCTTGGATTTCTCGGTCGAGGACACGGGTATTGGAATTTCTTCCGAGACGATCGGGCACCTGTTCAAGCCGTTCACACAGGTTGATTCCTCATCGACTCGGGCGTTTGGTGGCACCGGGCTCGGGCTGGCGATTTCGAAGCGCTTGGCCGAAGCCATGGGCGGCTCGATCACGGTCGCCTCGATTCCAGGCAACGGCAGCACGTTCACCTTCCACTTCCCGCTGGAATTAGCGCCTGTTTGTGCCGAAGGGATGGACTCCGTGCCGTCCAGTATTTCGGTTTGGGAAGGAAACAAATCTGCGCAGCCAGAGCCTCGTCCTCCAGTCCAAACGGGCGGGACGCCCAATGCAGGCAATCTGGTGCTCGTCGTCGAGGACAACCCAGAAAATAGCACGCTGGCGGGCAAAATGCTCCGGAGCCTCGGCTACAGCGCCGAATTCGCAGCCGATGGGGACAAGGCGGTCGAGGCATTCGTTACAGGTAAATATTTTGCCATTCTCATGGACGTGGTAATGCCGTCGATGAACGGCATTGATGCCACAAAAAATATCCGGAAGGTCGAATCCAAATCCCGCGTGCCGATCATCGCGCTCACCGCAAACGTGCTGCCCGAGAACCGCGAGCGGTGCCTCGCCGCAGGCATGGACGACTTTCTCACCAAACCGTTCAAACGTGCCGAGCTTGCTGGCATCCTTGCCCGCGCCATCGCCAAAGAACGGTAGCACAAGACGAGAGCATTAAAGTGTCTCCTTCGATGGGAGCTTTGGGCGAAGCAAAACCCACGCATCCGCTTGAACCCGGTGGGAACGACCACGCCGAGCCACCGCCTGGACGAAATACGTCAGAGTCAAGGTCGTGTAGAGGGATGTTGCCGGAGAACCCAGCTGATTCTCCAGCGGCACCGGTCGCACACTACCTGAGACCTCGAAGTCGGAAATCCGAGAAATTCAATTATGTCCTGAGACGCTGCCCGCGTGGAGTTCCAACAGGGCGGCATCCGCGGCGCGGTCGTTCGACCATTTCGAGTCGCCTATTCGGTAATGATGTCCCGGTAGGTTTTTCCAGCCGGGATCATCGGGAGCACGTGCTCGGTGTAGGGGGTCATCACGTCAAGGACGTAAGCCTCCTTCGAAGCGAGCAGGCGCTGAATGGCTGCGCGAAGATCCTTTTTGTGGAGCACGCGCTCGCAGGTCACGCCGAAGCCCTTGCAGAGCTGGACATAGTCCGGGTAGATCCGCTTGAGATCCTTCGGGTCGCCGAGGAATGTGTGGCCGCGGTTGCCGCCGTGGAAACGGTCCTCCCACTGCACCACCATGCCGAGGTGCTGGTTGTTGAGGATGATCGCCTTGGCGGCGATCCCCTCGATATGGGCGGTCGCAAGTTCCTGGACATTCATCAGGAATGATCCGTCGCCGTCGATGTCGATGACCTCCTTGTCCGGACGGGCGACTTTTGCACCCAGAGCGGCGGGAAATCCAAACCCCATCGAACCGAGCCCGGCGGATGTCACAAACGTGCGCGGCTTCGTGAAGTTGTAGAACTGGCCGGCCCACATCTGGTGCTGGCCCACGCCCGTGGTGATGATCGCATTCCCCTTGGTGAGTTCGCAGAGCTCCCGGATGACATGCTGCGGCTGGATCGTATCCGGCGTGTCCTTGAAACTGAGCGGATGCGCGGCCTTCCATTTCGCGATCTGGCGGAACCAGTCGGCGTAACGGCCCTGCCCCTTGGCCTGGCGCTTGAAGCCGGCCTGGTCGAGCATCTTGTTCAAACGTCCGAGCGCGTATTTGAGGTCGCTGAGCACCGGGAGACGCACCAGTTTGTTCTTGTTGATCTCCGAGTTGTCGATGTCGATGTGGACGATCGTGCCGTGCTCGCAGAAATTCTCGACCTTGCCGGTCACGCGGTCGTCGAAGCGCACGCCGATGGCCAGCAGGAGGTCCGCCTCGTTCACCGCGTTGTTGGCATAAACCGTCCCGTGCATGCCCAGCCACTTGAGCGAGAGCGGATGCGTCTCCGGGAAGCAACCGATGCCCATGAGGGTGGTCGCCACCGGGATCCGGGTGCGCTCGGCAAACTCCAGCAGCTCCGCCGAAGCGTCGCCGGAAATCACGCCGCCACCGCAATAGATCATCGGCTTCTTAGCGTGTTCGAGCATGCCGACAATTTCGTGAAGAGCCGCGTCGTCCGCCTTCTTGTCCGGCTTGTAGCCGCGCAGACTCACGGTCTTCGGAAAAACCGGCTGCGCCGTCGCGTTCTGGATGTTTTTCGGAATGTCGATGAGGACAGGGCCCGGCCGGCCGGACTGCGCGATGTGGAAAGCCTCCTTCACGATGCGCGGGATCTCGTTGATGTCCCACACGAGGTAGCTGTGCTTGACCATCGGCAGCGTCATCCCGAACACGTCGGTCTCCTGGAACGCGCCGCGACCGATCATCTCCTGTGGCACCTGGCCGGTGATGGCCACGAGCGGGATCGAATCCATGAAGGCGTCGGCAATTCCGGTCACGAGATTGGTCGCTCCCGGCCCCGAGGTCGCCATGCAAACCCCGGCCCTGCCGGTCACCCGGGCATAACCCTCCGCCGCAAACACGCCTCCCTGCTCATGGCGGGGGAGAATCGTGCGGATCTTCTTCGTCTTCGTAAGCGCCTGGTGCAACGGCATCGAGCACCCGCCGGGATAGGCGAAAATGACGTCCACGCCCTCGCGTTCAAGGCACTCGACGAGGATCTCCGCCCCGTTCATGACTTTCCCGCGCTCCGGCGCGGGTTTGGCGGAAGGTTTCGTGGATCGTTTGGTTTTCATTGAAATGGAATAAATGGAACCATCCATATTAAATTCCAACCGACTGTGCTGGCGAGTAAAAACTTGCTCAACTCAAAGGCCCGAACTCAGGAACTTCGCGCTGATTTTACGCGAACACTGGAGGGGTGAACGACGGCTCAGATGGCCGGGAGGTCCATGCCCGGCGGGCGGGCGGCGAGGCAGGCCGCGCCGATGATGCCGGCTTCATTGCGCATCTGGGCGGCCTCGACGAGGACTTCGGTTTTCGAGGTGAGGAAAGGGAGAAACTTCTCGGATTTCTTGCTGACGCCGCCGCCGATGATGAAGAGGTCGGGTGAGAAGAGTTTTTCGAGTTCCGCGAGGTATTCGCTGACCCGGTCCGCCCATTCCTCCCAACTGAGGTTCTTTTCCTCGCGCACTTTTTCGGAGGCGCGCTTCTCGGCGTCCTTGCCGCGCATCTGGAGGTGGCCGAACTCCGAGTTCGGGAGGAGCCTGCCGTCATTGAAGATCGCCGAGCCGATGCCGGTGCCGAACGTGAGGAGGATGACCACGCCGTTGCGGCCGCGGCCCGCTCCGAACTGCATCTCCGCGATGCCCGCGGCGTCGGCATCGTTGACCACGGTGACAGCGCCCCCGAGGTGATTGGTGAAAAGCGCGCCGGCATCAGTGCCCACCCAGGATTCATCCACATTGGCGGCCGAATAGACGACGCCCTTTTTGACGATGGCGGGAAACGTGATCCCGGCGGGACCCGAGTAACCGAAGTGCTTGGAGATCTCATCCACCACGTCCGCCACGGCATTCGGAAGCGCGGGCTTCGGTGTCGGGATGCGGAAGCGCTCGGCGACGAGTTCGCCGGTTTCAACGTTCACGGGCGCACCTTTGATTCCGGTGCCGCCGATATCAATGCCGAGGATGTTCATAGGGAGAATGTGGAATGCGAAATGTGAAATAACAAAACCCGCGAAGCGGCTCAAGGCCGCCAGCGGCCCCATTCCGAATTTCCCATTTCGAATTTCGCATTTTTATTGATCAAGAAAGAGCCTGACCGGGTTTTCGATGCAGTCCTTGACGCGGATGAGGAACGTGACGGCTTCCTTGCCGTCCACGAGCCGGTGGTCGTAGCTGAGGGCGAGATACATCATCGGTCGGGCGACGATCTTTCCGTCCATGACGACCGGACGCTCCTGGATTTTGTGCATGCCGAGGATTCCGCTCTGCGGGGGATTGAGGATCGGCGTGCTGAGGAGCGACCCGTAGATGCCGCCGTTGGAAATGGTGAAGATCCCGCCCTGGAGGTCGTCGAGCGAGACCTTGCCCTCGCGGGCCTTGACGGCGTAGTGGGCGAGCTTGTTCTCTATCTCCGCGAACGACATCTTTTCGCACTCGCGAAGGACCGGAACGATGAGCCCCCGCTCGGTGCCGACGGCGACGCCGATGTCGAACGCGTTGTTGAGGATGAGGTCGTCGCCGTCGATGCGCGAGTTGATCGCGGGGATGGCCTGGAGCGCGTCCACGACAGCCTTGATGAAAAAGCTCATGAACCCGAGCTTGACGCCGTGCTTCGCGGTGAACTGCTCCTGGAGGTCTTTGCGGAGTGCCATGACTGCTGTCATGTCGCATTCGTTGAAGGTCGTGAGGATCGCGGCCGTATGCTGGGCCATGACGAGCTGCGCCGCGATTTTCCGGCGGAGGGGCGAAAGTTTTTTTCGGACCGCGCGGGATTCTGGAGCGGCCGGCGTGGAGGGAGCCATCGAGGAGAACGCTGCGGCCGGAACGGCGGGAGCGGCCGGAGATGGCGCGGGGTTGGAAACCGGCGCGGACGGCGTCGGAGCGGTTTTCGTCGCCAGTTTTCCGGGATCGGGCTGTTTGGCGGCGGATGGTTCGATCTCGGCCACGACCTGCCCGATCTTCACCTCATCGCCCTCGGCCACCTTGACGTGGACGACGCCCGCTTCAGGAGCGGTGACTTCCTGGGAAACCTTGTCGGTCTCGAGCGTGAAAAGAGTGTCGTCCTTGCGGACCGTGTCGCCTTCTTTTTTGTGCCAGACGGAGAGGACGCCGGAGGAGATCGATTCTCCGACGGCAGGGACTTTCACTTCGATGTTCATCGGGATGGGATTTACACCTCGAACGCCTGTTTGACCAGCGTGGCTTGCTGTGCTTTGTGGGTGCCGAGCGATCCGGCCGCAGTGCTGGCGCTTTCCGGGCGACCCGCGTAGCCAATCAGCGAGCCGACAAGCCCGGCGATCTTTGGAGCAATGAAATTCCACGCGCCCATGTTCTCTGGTTCTTCCTGGCACCAAACGTAGCGTCGGGCACTCGGATAGCGGCGGACAATGCGCACGAGCTTTTCTCTGTAGAGCGGGTAGAGCTGTTCGATGCGGATGATCGCCGTTGTTTCCTCCTGCCCGGCTTCCTTGCGTCCGCGAACGAGGTCGTAGCAAACCTTGCCCGAGCAGAAGACGATCCGCGTCACCTTTTCGGGCGCGGTGACGGTCTGGTCATCGAGGATCTCGAAGAAGCGGGAGTTCGTGAAATCCTCCGTGCGGGAGACGGCATCCTCCGATCGCAGGAGGCTCTTCGGCGTCATGATGACGAGCGGCTTGCGGAACCCGCGGTGGATCTGGCGGCGCAGCGCGTGGAAATACTGCGCGGGAGTCGTGAGGTTGCAGACCTGCATGTTGTCCTCGGCGCAGAGCTGGAGAAAGCGTTCCAGCCTCGCGCTCGAATGCTCCGGACCCTGGCCTTCGTATCCATGGGGAAGGAGCATCACGATCGAGCTCGGCCGACGCCATTTCGATTCGGCGGATGCGATGAACTGGTCGATGATGATCTGGGCGCCATTGACAAAATCGCCGAACTGGGCCTCCCAGATGCAGAGCATCGACGGAAAATCCATCGAATACCCGTAGTCGAAGCCGAGCACTGCATATTCTGAGAGCGGGCTGTTGTAGACGCAGAACCGCTCCTGCTTCGGCGCGATGTTCATGAGCGGGACATAATACCGCTCGCGGTTCACCTCGTCGTAGAGCACGGAGTTCCGGTGGCTGAACGTGCCGCGCCGGCTGTCCTGTCCGGAGAGCCGGACCGGCGTGTTCTCCAGCATCAGAGAGCCGAATGCCAGAAGCTCCGCATACCCCCAGTCATACGGCCCGCCGGCTTTCCAGACCTGCAGCCGCCGGTCGAGCACGGTGCGCTGGATTTTCGGCACGACACGGAAATCTTCCGGCACTGTTGTGAGCGCCTTCACGAGTTGTTCGAGCATTCCCGCGGAGATTGCCGTGTTTGCGGGCTCGTGCGTGTAGGGCGGCTGGAAAATCGCGGTCGAGCCCGCGAACTCGCTCTTCTGGGAATCCAGCGGCTTCTTCGCTTCAACGAGCGCGGCCTCGAGTTCTGCGAGCGACTCCGCCTTGATCCCGGCGGCTTCCTCCGCGCTCACGGTTCCGGCCGCAGCGGCCTGCGCGGCGAATTTCGCGCTGAGGAGCGGGTGGTTCTTGATCGTGTTGTAGAGGTCCGGCTGGGTGAAGCTCGGCTCGTCGGTCTCGTTGTGCCCGTGCCGGCGGTAGCAGTAAATATCGACGACGACATCGCGGCCGAACTCCTGACGGAACTCGATCGCCATCCGAGCGACTTCGATGACCGCGATCGGATCCTCGCCGTTCACGTGGAAAACCGGAACCTCGATCATCTTGGCGATGTCGGTGCAATACATCGTGGAGCGTCCGTCAGCCGGCATCGTGGTGAAGCCGATCTGGTTGTTGACCACGAAGTGGACGGTCCCGCCCGTGCGGTAGCCGGGAAGCTGCGACATGTTGAAGACCTCCGCGACGATCCCCTGGCCGATGAATGCCGCGTCGCCGTGGATGAGGACCGGAACGACTTTTTTTCGCTCCGTCGTGTCGCCGACGATGCGCTGCCGGGCGCGCGCCTTGCCCTGAACGACCGGATCCACCGCCTCGAGGTGGCTCGGATTTGCCGCGAGGCGGATCTCGACCTCGTAGCCGCTCTTCAGCGTGCGCGTCGTCTGGTAGCCGAGGTGGTATTTGACATCGCCGTTGCCGCCGACGAGCTCGGGAATGAAGTTGTCCTGGAACTCATTGAAGATCACCTGCAGCGGCTTGTTCAGGAAATTTCCCAGCACATTCAGCCGCCCGCGGTGGGCCATCCCCATCACCAGCTCCTGGATCCCGCGCACCTCGCAGGATTGCAGGATCGCGTCGAGCGCGAGGATGAGCGCCTCGCCGCCCTCGAGAGAAAACCGCTTCTGCCCGACATACTTCGTGTGGATGAACGACTCGAACGTCTCCGCCTCGAAAATTTTCCTGAGGATGTCCCGGTGGGATTCCGGGGTGTTCAGGTTTTCCGCCGCGCGGTTTTCGATCCGGTCGCGAACCCAGTTGCGCACCTTCGGGTTCTGGATGTGGACAAATTCGGCACCGATCGTCCCGCAGTATGTTGCCTGGAGGTCGGCAATCATATCCCGCAGCGTCATCTTGTGGTCGTCCCGGAAGAAGCGTGAGGACACGAGCAGGTCGAGATCCTTTTCCACAAAACCCAGTTCGCGGAGGCTGAGGAGAGGATTCTCCCGCGGCCTGTCGCTGAGCGGATCCACGTGGGCCATCGAGTGCCCCATCGTCCGGTAGGCATAGACAAGAGCATCGACCCGCGTCTGCAGCGAAGGCGCGACGGCTCCCTCAGCCGGCTCATCCGGCGCCGAAGATCCATTCCTGTGGCTTCTCGCGTATCCCAGCTCGAACCCCTCAAAAAATGCCGCCCAGTCGGGATCCACCGAATGACGGTCTTCCAGCCAGCGTTCGTAATTCTGGTCAATCAGCGCCTCGTTTGACCGGGCGGAGAGCGATGTGTTCATGCGTTATGTCAAATTTCATGCCGCTGAAGCCGAGAAAGCCCTGCAGCGGATAAGTGACGGTTACCATGTGGCATGCCCGGCTGTTCCGCAAGCTGCAGATTATGAATCTGTGCATGCCGATTTTCCGCGCATCGTCGATCGACACCGGCGCGGATTCCATCCAGCATCGGGAATGCTGGAATCTCCCTGGCAATGGGCGCTCGCCTACGGCGCGGCGGTTTGTATCGGTCTGAGCAAGACCGGATTCGGCGGCGTGGGAATGTTCGCCGTGCTGCTGATGGCGCAGGTGATGCCCGCGCGGGAGTCCACCGGGGCGGTGCTACCCCTTTTGATCGTGGCCGACGTGTTTGCCATCCACGCCTTCCGGCAGTTCACCGTGTGGCGACACCTGATAAAAATGCTGCCGCCAGCGATCCTGGGGATTGTGAGCGGCTGGCTGCTGATGCCCCACCTCTCCGCAAGGGTTTTCGGCCCGCTGATCGGATGGATGGTGGTCGCACTCGTCGTGCTCACTGTTGCCCAAAAGGTGTCCGGTCGGCTCACAGCGGCAGCGGTCGAGCACCCCTCGATCGCCTGGCCGCTCGGTTGGACCGCCGGAGTCACGACCATGCTGGCCAATGCGGCGGGCGCGGTGATGACGATCTACCTGCTGGCCTGCAGGCTCCCGAAATACGAGTTCGTGGGGACCGCCGCCTGGTTCTTTTTCATTGTCAACGTGATCAAGGTCCCTTTCAGCGCGTCGCTCGGTCTGATCAACGGCCACTCGCTCCTCCTGAACCTGATGCTGGTGCCCGGGATCGTGGCCGGGGTGGCTGCGGGACGGTTTTTCCTCAGGAAGATCAATCAGGCGGCTTTCGAGTGGCTGATGATCATTTTTTCGCTGGCGGGCGGATTGAAGCTCGTCATCGCAGGCTGAACCTCCGCGCCGCTTTTTGCTGGCGCGCAACCCATGCCCGCGCCAAGATATAGGTATGCAAATCCACCTGAGTCCACGCAACATCGCACTGACGGGAGCGATCCACTCGTTCCTTGCCGAGAAAATGACGCATCTGGAGGAACACGGCGAGCAGATCCTCGCCGCCCACATCGTCCTCCTCCATGACCAGAACAACAAAAGCAAGCCGTTCGTGGTGAAGGTCCACCTCGCGATCCCCGGGCCGGACATTTTCTGTGAGGACCACGAGAAAGATCTCTACGCGGCCATCGACAAGGTCGTCCACAAGCTCGCTGCCCAGCTCAGCAAGCGGAAAACCCGCCGGAAGGACCACAAGCAACACCTGACCCAGCTCGAGCGCGAAGCGGCGAAGCGCGGGTTCCGTCGGCGATAATCCCCGGTGGAAGACTACAAGGTCAAACTCGACGTCTTCGAGGGGCCGCTCGATCTTCTGCTCTACCTCATCAAGCGCGATGAGGTCGATATCTACGACATCTCGATCGAGCGCATCACGAAGCAGTATCTCGGCTACATGGAGGCCTTCCAGGTCCTCAACATCGAGCTGGCCGGGGAGTTTATCGTGATGGCGGCGAACCTGCTCTACATGAAGAGCCGGACGCTCCTGCCCGTTGATCAGCAGATGGCCGAGGAGGACGCCGAGGAGGACGATCCCCGGTGGGAGCTCATCCGGCAGCTCATCGAATACAAGAAGTTCAAGGAGGCGGCGGCCCGGCTGCGCGACATCGAGGCGCTGCAGGAGAATTTGTTTCCAAGGGTTCCGGTCGTTCCCGAAATGACGGAAAACCTGCTCGTCGAGGAGGTCGGGATCTTCGACCTGATCCATGCCTTCCAGAAGATCCTCAAGCGGCTCGACAAAAAGCCCGAGGACCTCCGGGAGATCTTCGAGGAAAACTTCACGGTCTCCGAAAAGATTGACTATCTCCTGAAGGTCACGTCGAGTGGGGTTTCAATGCGATTTGAAGAATTATTTGCGGATGTGGCGAGCCGGGCGGAAATCGTGGTGACGTTCCTCGCGATGCTCGAACTCATCCGCCTCAAGCAACTGCGCGTGCGCCAGGAATCCCAATGCGGAGAGATCTGGATCGACCGCGCGGAGAACTCCACTCCTTTGTTTTTCGGGGCATGAGCGAAGAATTTCCACTCCACCGCGTCCTGGAGGCAATCCTCTTCGCCTCCCAGAAGCCCGTCTCGGTCAAAGAGCTTTCGGGCATCTGCAAGGGCGCCGCCGACGGCGCGAAGGAAAACCCGCTTGTCACCTGTTACGCCAAGCTGAAGCAGGATGATATCGTTGAGGCGATCCACCGGCTCGAGGAGGAATACCGTGAAACCAGCCGCGCCTTTGAAGTCCGCGAGAGCGCGGCTGGATGGCAGCTCGTCACCCGTGCGGATTTTTCGCCCTGGCTGCGCCAGCTCTTCCCGGAGAACCGTTCGGCCAAGCTGAGCGCGCCCGCGCTGGAGACCCTGGCCATCGTCGCCTACCGCCAGCCGATCACCCGGGCCGACATCGAGGCCGTGCGGGGCGTGGCGGTGGACGGCGTGATGCAGACGCTCCTCGATCGCGGGCTCGTCCGCATTGCCGGGCGTTCTGAGGTTCCAGGTCGTCCGCTTCTCTACGAGACGACGCAGTATTTCATGGAGCATTTCGGGTTGAAAGACCTCGACGATCTGCCGAACGCCGGCGAGTTGCGCCGGATCCCCCTCCCGACGGCAGCGCCGGCAGTCGTGGAGCCACCCACAGGGGAAGGCACCCCGGAGCTGCCGTTTGCTGGCGATCCTCCCGCCGGCGAAACCCTGCCGGAAGAGCCCCCGCAGCCGGTTGAAGAAAATCCGGAACCAGCGGAAGCTGAAGGCGGGGAAAGCAAATGAGCGATCTTGCCGAGCTGCGCGGGCGGATTGATGCCATTGACGGCGAGTTGCTGAGACTGCTCAACGAGCGGACGACGATCGCCCGTGAGATCGGGGTCATCAAGAACCGGGAGAGCCTTCCGATTTACTCCCCCGACCGGGAGATCAAGCTTCTGCGCAGCCTCGTCGGGCGCAGCGAAGGCCCGCTGAGGCCCGAAGCGATACGGGCGATCTACCGCGAGATCATGTCCGCCGCCCTCGCCGTGGAAAAGGACGTCGCCATCGCATGCGTCGGACCGCTCGGAAGCCCATCGTATCAGGCGGCGCTCGGAAAGTTCGGCTCGAGTGTCCGCTACACATTTTCCGCCGAGATTGCAGGCGTTTTGGAAGAAGTCGCCTCCGATCAAGCCGATTGCGGAGTGATCCCGCTGGAGGATCCCTCGCACGGTCTTGTCAACCAGACCCTCGATGCGCTGGCGGCGACCGACCTCTCGATCTGCGCCGAGGTGATTCCGGATTCCGCGGATTCGCGCACCTCCGCCCGCTACCTCGTTGTCGGGCGCCAGGCGAACGCCCCCTCCGGCCACGACCAGACGATGTTGATGCTCCGGATCGAAGACAAGCCGGGGACTCTTGTCTCGGCGCTCGAGCCCTTCAAGGAACTCGACATTAATCTGAACCATTTCGCCAACCGGCCGGCTCCGAAGGGAAGCAATGACATCTTCTTTTTTGTCGAAGCCGACGGCCACAGCCGCGAACTCCAACTCAAGGACCTCTTCCGCGAGCTTTCAAAAAAATGCCGCGCCGTCAAAGTCCTCGGCAGCTATCCGAAAAACGACGCGCCCCCCGCCGGGGAGTAGGAGCAAGACGCGGCAGAACTAAGCGTTCCGGCGGGCCTTCTTTTTCGCCTTCTTTTTTGCCTTCTTGTTGTTTTCCTCACCGGGTGCCGTCGGATGGTCATTGAGGACTTTCTGAAGTGCCGGGCGTGCGGCCAGCGCAGCGCTGTCGGTCGAATCTGCGGCGACAGGCTTTTCTTCAAACGGAGCGTTCGAGAGATCGAACATCTCTCCCTTGTTGGTCAGTTTGAAGCGGGCATCACGGACATACGAATTGCCGTTGAGCTCCACATAAACCCAGTCGCGCGGCTCGCCCTTCCTTCCCTCGATCTGCCCAGCGAAACTGCGACTGTCCAGGACGACCCCCTCCGGGAGCGGTGCTCCCGCCAGGCTGGCGAACGTGGCGAAGAAATCGCTGAAATCGATGAGGTCACGATTGGCTGTTCCCGCAGGTGTCGTGCCGGGCCAGTTGGCAATCAGAGGCACCCGGCTGCCGCCCTCGAGCATCGTGCCCTTCTGCCCGCTGATGGGACGTCCGTTGACATTCGCCCCCGCTTCGATTCCGAAGCGGGCGGTGCCGTTGTCTCCGGTAAAAATCACCAGCGTCTTGCCGCGCAGATGCAGCCGGTCCAACTCGCCCATAAGCCGGCCAACGAGCTTGTCCATGTATTCGATATTGTCGGCGTAAAGGCGGGTTGCGTCGGCTCCTGGCTTGCTGTCGGGAGTGGGCAGGATCGGACCGTGCGAGTGCGACATCGGGTAGTAAACGAAGAACGGCCCGTCCTTGTGCCTCTCGATGAAGTCGACGACATATTCATGCGAGAGGTCCGGAAAATACTTGCCGGGGGCGGCGGTTGGCTTGCCGTTGAGCAGGTAATCGCCGTTCGCCTTGTCGAGCCAGTAGCGCCCGCCTTTGCCGTTGCTAAACATCATCGATTCGTCAAATCCCCACTCGATCGGCCCGAGCGACATCTGCCCCCACTTGCCGGAGCATGCGGTCGCATAGCCGGCTTTCTTCAGCACGGTCGGGATCATCACTTCGCGATCCGGCTGGATGGAGTTGTCACTGTTATTGTTGATCAGCCCGGTGCGGAACGGATACCGCCCGGTCAGCGTCTGGCAGCGCGAGGGACCGCACAGTGGCGTCGAGTAACAGTTTTCAAAAAGCATGCCCCCTTTCGCCAGCGCATCGATATTCGGCGTGCTGAACGGCCCTCCCGTGCAGTGGATGTCGCCAATCCCGACATCGTCCGAGAAAATCAGAATAATATTCGGGCGGGGTTCGACTCCCGACTGTCCGTGTTTGTCCTGTCCACAGGCGGACAGGGTAAGGACAAGAAGGAAAACTCCCGCCTGCCACAGGACGTTCCATCGAACAAACGGGGTAAAAAACCGGGTCATCACATGCATTGAACTCTCAGCCTCCGGATCGGTTGCGGACAAACTTCGGCAACTCATGTTCCGGCCGGACGGGAGCCGCGAGTCAGGTGGACGAGCAAAGTCGGGGGTGGCAAATGCCCGTCTCTCAGGGTAAAGCAGGAGCCTTCAGCAATGCGATGAAGACAATTCTTGATACGATTCTGGCTGACGTGCGCGACGAGGTGTCCGCCGCAAAGCTTGTGCGGACTCCGTCCGACGTGCGGGCGATGTGCGCGGACGCGCCTCCTCCTCGGGATTTCCATGCCGCGCTGGCCGGACCGTTCGGCCTCATCGCCGAGATCAAGGAACGCTCGCCGAGCGTCGGCTCGATGCGAGAGGAAAACGTGAGCGAGGCAACCGGTGCCTATGCGGAATCCCCGGTCGTGCGCGCCGTCTCGGTGCTCACGAACCTCCGGCATTTCGGCATGGACATCGAACGCCTCAACGCGGTCCGCCGCGTGGTCACGAAGCCTGTCCTACGAAAGGATTTCATGGTGGACGAATACCAGGTCCGCGAGGCGCGTGCGTTCGGCGCGGATGCCATCCTTCTCATGGCAAACGTTCTTGATGCGGCGCGGCTGAAGGGTTTCTACGATCTGGCACGGGAGCTCGGGATGGAGGCGCTCTTCGAGATTCACACCGTCGAGGAAATCGGAATACTGCCCGCGGACGCCCGCATCGTCGGGATCAACAGCCGGAAGTTCAAATCGCAGTCCGGGTTCGTGGGTGCCGACGGATCCTCGGAAAAAGATTTCAGCATCGACCTTGGCGTCTTTGAACTGGCGGACAGGCTGCCATCGGGCTGCATTCGCGTAGCCGAAAGCGGGATCTCCCCATCGACTCTCGACGGCGTGCGCGAAAAGTTCCATGCCGCGCTCGTGGGCACCTCCCTCCTCCGCGATCCGCGCGGGCTCCGCGCCTGCCTGCGGGAATTCGAAGAAGCCATCTGATCCGCCGGCGGTCGGTCCGGAGGCCCGGCCCTACCTTTGGGCCACGG
>QYQL01000113.1 GCA_007280915.1 Verrucomicrobiaceae bacterium
ACACTCAAACGGCGACTTCTCCCTCCTCCATCGCCCTCCCGAACACGGTTCTCTCCCTCTCGTGGTCCTCCATTTCCCAACTTCCAGACCTGTCCAGCTTTGATCGCGCACTTTTGTCCAGGTTTGTTTGCAGCGCCACAGATGGCATGTTTCAAGTTGATATTCCTCGAAGCCGGGCGCATCATAACGAGTTCTTCTTGTGACCATGAACCTGCGGAAAACCATGCTGATTGCCTGCGCCCTTGTGGAGGGTTCGTTTTTGGCTTTGGCTCAGGATCCTTCGGATCTTTTCCTACGGGCTTATCAGGATTTTCAGAACGGAGAAAAGCTGGAGCGGGATGGAAGCCCGCGCGAAGCTTTTGCACATTATCAAAGCGCCGCGAATCTGCTGGATCAGATCGTCAAATCGGACCCCGAGTGGCAACCGCCGGTTGTGGAATACCGCTTGAAAAAGACGCGGGAAAACATCGCGCGACTGGAGTCCGAGGTGGCGAAACTGCCTGCCGCCAATGAAGGTCCGGAGGGGGCCCTGCCGCAGGCGGAATCCATCAACCTGCCTCCGCCCGCTATCAACACCAACCGGCCTCTCATGCCGGCCCGCCCGGCTCCAATGCCGACCCCAAGAACCTCCTCCGCTTCAACTGTTCCAACCAGCGAGGCATCATTGCTCCGCCAGCAGTTGGCGGCCGCCAAGGCGGAGAATGACCGCCTCAAGGATAAACTTGCGAGCCAGTCCGCGGAGTTGAAGAGCGCCCTTTTCGCCGTCGACAAGACAAAGGTCTCGGTTGTCGAACTCAAGGCGCAGCTCGCCCAGGCGGAGGATGCCATGGAAAACGCGATCCGGGACCGCGAGATCCGCGCCGCGAAGACCCCTCCGCCCGACGACAAACGCGTTGCGGAGCTCAACGAAAAAATCATCCGGATCGAGGCGGATAGCGAGGCGTTGACGGAGGAAAACCAGCGCCTTCTCGCAAAGCTGGAATCCGCCGCCAAGTATATCGAGGGGGCCGATGAGGGCCGCAAGGTTCTCGAGACTGACCGCAAGAAAATTGCGAAGCAGCGCGACGAGGCGGTGGCCCGGTCGAAGAAAATCAAGGACAACTCCGAGACCATCGATCGCCTCACCCAGGAAAAGGAGGGGCTCGAAAAAACATTCGCAAAGGAGAAGAAGGAGCTGGAAACCAAACTCGCGCAGGCGACCGACCCGGAGAGACTGAAAAAACTGGCTGCGGAAAACAAGGATCTCGCCGCCCGGTTGGAGGAAAGCGAGAAGAAGCTCGCCGAGGCCGCCAAGAAGCCGGAGGAGAACGAAAAGGTGCTGGACGACCTGCGCAGCGAGCTCAACTCCCTCAACGACCGCCTGCTCGAGAGCCAGGCCCAGATCGCCTCCCGCGATGACCAGATCAAGGTGCTTGCCAAGCAATTGGATGAATCCTCCGGTGAAGCGGCTCGGCTGAAACTCAACCCCCAGCCATCCGCGGATGAGAAGCGGACGATGGTCGAGAACGACCTGCTTCGAACGATTATCCTCCGGCAGATCAAGGATCAGGCCGAGAGGGACGCCGCAAGCACTGAGCTGGAAAAGGAGATTCAGAACCTGCAGATCAAGTCGGACAACATTACCAAGCAGATCGATGTGCTCCGGCGTCCGGCTTTCCGGCTCTCGGAGGACGAGAAGCTTCTCTTCAAGGAACCGATCGCGATGCTCAACGAAGCCGATCCCTCGTCGCTCTCCGTTAGCATGGCTGTGGCAAAGCCGGCGAACGGGTTCCCCGTGCCAACCCCCGCCGAGGGTCCTGAGTCGCTGCCCGATGCGACGCGCGACATGGTCGAGCAGGCGCGCAAGCTCTTCGACCAGCATCGCTTCGAGGATGCCGAGAAGCTTTACCAGCAAATCGTGGAGATCGCGCCGAACAATTATTTCGCGCTGTCCAACCTGGGGGTTACCCAGATCCAGGTGCGCAAGCTTTCCGCGGCGGAAGTCGCCCTGAAGAAGGCGATCGACATCAATCCGAAAGACGCTTTTGCGGCCACGAATCTCGGTGTGGTCTATTGCAAGCAGGGCCGGTTCGACGACGCCATCGCCTCACTGCAGGAAGCGGTCGCCTCGGACGACAAGGACCACATCGCGTTCAACTACCTCGGAATCTGCTACGGGGAAAAGGGACAGAAGCAGGATGCGGAGGAGTCGTTCCAGCGCAGCATCGGCATCCGTGACGAATATCCGGACGCCCATTTCAATCTGGCCGTGCTCTATGCCACCGGCCAACCTCCGCGGCTGGAAGAGGCCAAAAAGCATTACGAGAAAGCGCTGCAACACGGTTCGGATCCGGACCCCTCCCTCGAACAGCTGCTTCAAATGAAGCCCTGATTCTCCAGCCGGGAATCTGTTATTCCAGCTGGGCGGATTTGTAGAGGGAGGCGTAGGTTCCTCCCTTTGACAGCAAATCCGGTCCGCTGCCGTCCTCGACAATCCTCCCGTCCTTCAGCACGATAATCCTGCCGATGGAATGAACGGTCGCAAGCCGGTGGGTCACGATGAGCGTGGTCCGGCCGCGCATCAACTCCTCGATCGTCTCCATGATGGCGTGCTCGGTGGTGGGGTCCAGCGCGCTCGTGGGTTCATCGAGCAAGAGGATCGGCGCATCCTTGAGAAATGCGCGCGCGATCCCGATCCTCTGCCTTTGGCCGACGCTGAGGTGCCCTCCTCTCTCGCCGACGGGACTGTCGAATCCCTGCGGCATCTTCATGATAAAATCATACGCCTGCGCGCGCCGGGCAGCCTCGAGAATTTCCTCGTTCGTGGCTCCGGGTTTCCCATAGGCGATGTTTTCGCGGACCGTTGTGGAGAAGAGGAGGGTGTCCTGAAGGACCATTCCTATCTGGGCGCGTAGGCTCTTCTTGGTGAGGGTGCGGAGGTTGTGTCCGTCAACCGAAACGGTTCCGGTTCCGGGATCGTAAAACCGCGGCACCAGACTCAGGAGAGTGCTTTTCCCGGTGCCGGTTCCCCCCACAAAGGCGACGGTTTCGCCGGGTTGGATTCCGAACGTAATGTTGCTGATGATCACCTGCTCGTCGGTGTATCCGAACGACACGGCCGAGAAAGTGATCCGGCCTTCCGCCTTGTCCAGGACGCTGGCGTCCGGTGCCTCGGGCACATCGTTGTCGCGGTCGAGAACTTCAAAGCATCTTGTTGCGCCGGCGGTGGCTCCCTCCAGTGCCCATGCGGTATAGGTCAACTGCTCAAGCGGTTGGTAGAGCATCAGGAGGTAGGAGGAAAAAACGAGAAGATCGCCAAGCGTGAATGCGCCGCCGGGCTTCAGCACTTGTAGAGAGCCCACGTAATACATAAGCGCGGTTCCGATTGCCATGAGGGTGCCAACCACCAGCGCGCTGGCCACCGAGGTCATGTTCAAACGCATGTTGGCTTCAAGGCTCTGTGCGGCCCGCTTCCGGAACTGGCGCACCTCGAAGGCCTCGCGCCCGAAGGCATGCACCATCCGGATCTGGCTGAGCCCTTCCTGCGCGAGTGTCAGCAGATCGCTCTCCCGCTCCTGGATCGTCGTCGACTGCATCCGCACGCGCTCGGCATAATGGCGGATCGCCCAGACAACAAATGGAAGGATCGCGAGGCACGTCAGGGTGAGCGGCCAGTTCATGCGGAACATGATCGCGAGCGCACTCAGAAGCATCACCAACGAGGAGAGGATGCTCGCAAACCCCTTGTTGTAGATCGTCTGGATGCTCTGCGAGTCGTAGGCGACGCGGAAGCTTGAGTCGGCGCTTCGGCGCGAGTCGTGGAATTTCAAGGGCAGGGACTGCAGTGCCGAGTAGAGATCGGTCCGCAGCTTCAGCAGAGCCTTCAGCCCGACCCGGATGAACAGGTAGTTCGAAGCCAGGTTCACCAGTCCGGCCAGGAGGCTGATGACCACCATCGCGAGCGAAAGGCCCAGAATCGCGCCGGCGGGATTTCCCTCGCCGAACCACCTGTGGACGAACTCCCGGGCCTCCGAGGTTCCTTTCGCCGTGTCGAGGATCCCGTCCACGATGAATTTGAACGGCCACGGCTTCAGGAGATTGAACGCGATGGAGGTGAGGGCTAGCGCGACGCCCCCGAGGGTCGGCCAGAAAAACGGGCGGAAGTAACGGAGTGCCCTCGCGTAGATGTTCACCCGTCCGTGCTAGTCCACCCGCCCCCGCTTCGCAAGCCGATTGCCGCGGTTCATTCCTGCGGTTTTTTTGAAAGCGCCTCCTGGAGAGAAAGGATTTCTTTTTTCAAGGCCTCCGGGTGTTCCTTCTTCTGCCGCTCCACCTGCCGGACGATGGCCCTGACCGTGCCGCGCATTTGATCGATGGCGGGCACTTTCAGGATGACCGCCATCGACGAGCCGGGGGTCACCAGATTCGTGTAGCGGATCACGGAGCCTTCCCCGAAGCGTTCGATGTAGAGGCTGCCCTCGCTGGCCTTCGTTTGCAACGCCCGCACGAGGTTCCAGCTGACACAATAACTGCCGTCCTTCCCGGCAGTCAGTTCATTCCGGGCCGTGTAGAATTCATCGGGCAGTATCGGGATATCGATGCCGTAATCGACTTCCAGAATGCACGGGCTGACCTGGCGCGAGATGTCGGACTTGATGACTTTCGGAATGAAGCTTTTCGCGTTCTGATAGTCGAAGAACACGGCGGCGACATCTTCCGGCGTGGCGTCCACCCGCTGGTAGAGCCGCACCCTTGGCCAGGGTTTGCCCTCCATTTCCTGCATGATGACGACCTGTCCGCCGTGCTCCAACTCCAACCGCTGGGCTTCATTGAGATCGTTGAGCAGGGAATCCGCTTGGAGGAGCGGAACCCAGGCGACCAGCGCGAACAGGGGGAAGAGCCTGAACTTCATCTTGGCACCAAGCAAAACGAAGGAAACGCTCCGGCGCAAGCCGGGATCAAAAATATCTTCGTTCGCGGCCCGGTTGCAGATGAAACGCATGCGGTTTTTGAAATCCGGACACACGCGTGGAAATAGACTTTGCTTTCAAAGATTTTTCGTTTAGGCAGGGCTCGTAAACCAATTCATCCTATGAAACCCCATCGCGGCACACTGATCCTGGTTCTCGGAATTCTCGGCCTTATCATTTGCCAACCGGTTGGCATTGCAGCATGGGTGATGGGGAGTGCCGACCTCAAGCAAATCGCCGCGGGCACGATGGATCCGGAAGGCAAGTCCCTGACCCAGATCGGAAAAATTCTGGGCATCATTGCCACGGTCCTGATGATCATTGGAATCGTCATCGCCATTCTGGCCATGGTCCTCGGCGTCGGTGCGGCGGTGGTTGCTCCTCATCACTAAGTCGTTTCGGCGCATTCAGCAGCCTGGGAGCGGGGAGTTCGGGAAAACCCCAAAGCAAGTCTTTTGCTGGTTTTCTGAGGTTCAGAAGGTGATGCCGGTCTGAAATCCGATGACGGTCGCGTTGGAGAGGAGGCTCGTTGCACCCGGTTGGATGATGTATTGCAGCGTGGGCTGAACGTAAGCCCATTTGTTGATCTGCAGGCGGTAGTCAAACTCAAGAACCCCCTCATATGTCTGGACCGGCTTTCCGGAGTTCTCGTCTACAATCTGTTTGCTGGAGCTGTAGTCGCCGAATGCCAGAGCCACACCTGCCTGGTCGTCGTCGCGACCCGGGATGAGGCCCTTGTAAACAAGCCCGGTTTGGAAATAGAACGGCACATTGTTGTTGAACTTCGGGGCGAAGTTCACGAGCGAGAAAAGCGAGAGCCCCTGCTCGCCGGGCTTCGACTTTGGAGCCGCCGCCGTTTTTCCGTCTGACGCGCCCTTTCCGGGCAGGAGAACGGATTCCACTGGCGATGGTTCCCGGAAGAGCATCTGGTCGGCCTGCCAGTAGACCGCCACCTTTTCATCGCAACTCTGCCCGAAGAACGAGCGGTTTTCGACCCCCCAATAGATAAAGCCCGCGGCGTAACGTCCCGGCAGTTGAGCGGATCCAAATTTCGGCGTCACCCCCGTTTCTGCAAGGAAGTAGAGGCCGTTCAGGTCAGGGTTGATCCGGTAGCCGGCAAAGGCTAGGCCATGGTTATTTGTCGCGGTTCCCTGCGGAATCGCCAGATAGAGCCCGGCTTGCGCGTAATACCAATCCACTGGCTTCACATTCAGGTAACCGCCCCACGCGGCATAACTCCCGCCCCAGGGAATCCCGTTGGCACTCAGCCCGCGACCCGACGAAAACGTGTTGTTCACGAAAAACTTGTTCAGCGGCTGCCTAATGAAATGGTCGGTCGGATTCTGCCATCCGCCGGATACCGTAAGCAGATTCCTGATGCCGAACAGTTCGGGAACCGCATAGGTGGCATACGCATTCTGAAACCTCCAAAGATGACCTCCTTGATATGCGCTTGGTGCAAAATTTCCTGTGGCACCGGCCCACTTGTTTACCCCCGACCCACCGCGGTAACGCACATCGGAGAACAGGGTCAGCCCGTCGAGCGCTTTCCAGTTCGTGATCTTGGAGACATCCAGCAACGCACGAAGCTTCCACTCGTCATCATATCCAAACCGCTGTTCTGCCCCCCCGTCCACGTCCCAAAGGATATTCGCCTTCCATTCGCCGCTCAATGTGACCCCATGATCCACCAGGATATCCCGCCCACCCATCCAGTTGCCGGTTGCGCAGGGTCCCTGCCACCACTCGGAAAGGAAGTTTTCCGCCCGGGCAGTTGATATGGTTCCGGCCAGCGCAGCCACGGCCAGTCCGCTCGCAAAAAATCTCAACATGGCTCCTGTGATTCTCAGTTTGGAAAATTTCTGTGGAAACACCCTCCATTCCGCTGGGTGCATTTTTATCTATTTGTCCTTCCCTCAAAATTTTTTTGATCCGGGCGATTAGAATTTCATATGCGACAGCAAAAGAGGGATCGCCTTACACTTCAAAAAATGTGCGCAGCTTGCCCAGGAACCCCGCCTTGTAGCTGCTCTTGGTGGACTGGTTGCCGCTTCCGGCGGTTTCGGCGACGAGCCCCTCGTTTTTCATCCGCCGCTGGGCGAGAAGATCGCTGAGAGATTCCAGGAGTTCAGGGCTGGCACCGATGATAGGAGCCAGCGTGGATTTCTGAACCTCGACGGTCAGGCAATCCTCCAAGGCGAGGATCGTTGCGCTCCGGGCCTCTCCCGTAAGCACGGAATTCTCACCGATGCAGGCGTCAGCCTCCAGGATGGCGACCGATGTGCGAAGCCCGTTATTCTCGATCCAGACTTCCGCCCGCCCGCTCACGAGGACATACATCGGTCCGGATTCCGCGCCCTGCCGGATGATGCTCTCGCCGCGTCCGAAGCGGACGATCCGGCTGCCATCGACGATTTCGCCGAGCTGGACCGGGGAAAGGACCGGGGAAAAAACCGCCTTTTTGATCGAGTCGCGAATGAGATCCCGGTCCTCGACATACTCCGGCGGTTTGGTGATGCGGAGTTCATGATGGATCGGGAACGGAATTGCGATGCCGTGGCGGCGGAGGGAATACCAGAGGGTGGTGCGGATGTGGCTCTCCACGGCGTTGAGGTGGAAGTGATCATCGAGCCAGTATCTGAGTTCGTAGATGACGCTCCAGTCCGCAAAGTTTTTTAGATAGACGTTGGGTGCGGGGCTGCGGAGGACCTGAGGGCAGTCTAGAGCCGCTTCCACAAGAACCTCCGTCACCAGGCTGGGCGGGGCGCCGTATTCCAGGCCGATCTCCATGCGCATCCCGTGGATGTTGTCCGGGAAATTGTAGTTGATGACCGTCTGCTTCGTGATGCTGCTGTTCGGGATGTCCAGACAGACGTCATCGTTCGTGCGGAGGCGCGTGGATCGCCAGTTGATCTCGACGATTTCCGCGTGGTGGCCTTCCACAAGAAGCCAGTCGCCCGCCTTGAACTGCCCGCCGAAGTAGATGGCAAACCCGCTGAAGATGTTCCCCAGCGTGTCCTGGAGGGCGAGACCGAGCACGATACCGATAATCCCGGCCCCCGCCAGCAGACCTGGAACCTTCTGACCGTAAATAAATTCCAGAACTGCCAGTACGGCGGCGACGATGATCGCGATCGACACAAACTCCCCGAGGAATTTCGGCACCTGTGTTCCTTCGCCCCTCCGGAGCAGAAGATCGAAGAAGAAGTGACGCACGAGCCCGACAAGCACGAACGCCCCCGAGATGATCAGCGCCGCGCGGATGTGCTGTTCCCCGGGGATTGGAATGTTCGGCAGGAGTGTCGGAAGATACAGCGCCGCCGCGATGCAAAACAAATGGTAAACCCAGCTCAGGGGAACTTGGAAGCGTCTCTTCAAGGTCCTTCCGCCGAGGAGCATCACCAGATAAACCGCGATCGCGCAGCCAAGATAGATCCCGGCGATATGAACGAAACGAAAACCCGTTTCGACAATTCCGTTCCCCGGTTGCGCCGCCTGAGCCAGCGGGAGAAAAATGCCACCCATGCCGGTGAGCATAGAAGAAGCAGGGTCCACCTGACAACTCCCGCTTCAACAATCTGTCCGGATC
>QYQL01000100.1 GCA_007280915.1 Verrucomicrobiaceae bacterium
GTAGTTGAGGCCGAGGCCGATCACGCCGGCCCAAAACGGCGGCAGCTTGATCCCGACATCCGGCTGTCCGATGACGACCCCGAGGTTCGGCAGGCCGTAGAAGATGATGTAGAGCTGGATGAGGAGCGGGGTGCCGCGGACAACCTCGATGAACACCGTTGCGAACCATCTCAGCGGCCACGGACCGAACACCCGCATGATCGCAAGCGTGAACCCGACCCCGATGGCGATACACATGCCGACAATCGAAACCTGAAGGGTGAGGATCGTGGCGTCGAGAAGCAGCTTCCAATTCGTCGCGTAGCGCTGCAGGCGGGTCCAAAGCGTCGCCTGCTCCGCGTGCGAGGCAACGAAGGATTTGTATTCGGTGTCGGGAAGGGAGGGCGTCTCGGGCTGCCCGAATGCCCCTGCAATGGTCGCTGTCCAGAGCCCCCACTTCGAGAGGATGTCGCGCATCGTTCCCTTCTCCACCAGCGACTGAAGGGCTTTGTTAACCTCCATCTGGAGCGCCGTGTTGTCTTTTGCAAATGCCATCCCGTAGGTGATCTGCCCGAACGGCGGGCCGCTGAACTGGAGGTTGGGATTCGGCGCGGCGTAGTATTTGGCGATCGGGTAGTCGAGCAGGACGCCGAAGATCCGTCCGTTGGCAACATCCTGGTAGGCGTTCACCTCCTGATCGTATGGGCGGACGACCACGCCGGGCGTGGCCTCCAGCATCGTGAGCGCCGCAGTCTGGTCGAGCGTTCCGATCTCCTTTCCGGAGAGCTGGTCGAGCGAGGTGATCGGGGCGGCACCCTTGAGGTCCACGAATTGCTCGAACGTCACGTAATACGGATTCGAAAAAAGAACCTCTCCCGCCTTATCCGGCGTGATCTCGATTCCGCAGATCACCAAGTCATACATCCCGCGGCCGAGCCCGGCGATCAGGCCGTCCCAGTCGTTCTGGACGAACTCCGGCTTCCGGCCCATCTCCTTGGCGAGCGCCTGGATGATGTCGTATTCGAAACCGGTGAGCTCGTTGTCCGCATTGTAGAATCCGTAGGGAGCATTGCTGTCGGTATCGGCCCCCCACCGCAGCACCTCCTGCCCGGCCTGAGCACCGGCATTCAACATTACAAAAAGCAGCGCCACTCCCGCCACCAGTCCCCTCCGCGCAGCGGCTCTCCGTTGCCTCGCTCTCTCCCGCTCGTCTCGCCCTTCGGGCTGCCTCCGGCAGGCTACCCAGCCAGCTCCCGCTGGCATGTGTTCCGCAATCCGCAATACAAATTCCGCAATCATTGAAACCTCCCCAAGAACCTCGCGGTCCTCTCGTCTTTCGGGTTTTCAAAAATTTCGTCCTCGTCCGAGATCTCGACGATCCGGCCGCCCTCCATGAAAACGATATAGTCGCTCGCGTCGCGGGCGAAACGCATTTCGTGGGTGACGACGATCTGGGTCATCCCCTCGGCGTCGAGCTGCTTCATCACGGTGAGCACCTCGGCGACGAGTTCGGGATCGAGCGCGCTGGTCGGCTCGTCGTAGAGCATGACCTGCGGGTTCATCGCCAGCGCCCGCGCGATCGCCGCGCGCTGCTGCTGGCCGCCCGACATCTGCGACGGATACCTGTCCGCAAACGCTTCGAGTCCGACTTTTTCGAGGAGCCGGATCCCGCTGGTGCGGGCCTCGTCCTTCGACATGCCGCGACCGACGGTCGGTGCCAGCATCGTGTTTTCCAGGATCGTCATGTGCGGGAAAAGATTGAATTGTTGGAAGACCATCCCGACCCGCTGGCGGAGCTCGTGCGCCTTCGCCTCGAGGTCCTTCGGCGGAGAGTCCTCAAGACCCCGGCAGTCGATCGTCACCCCGGCAATCGAGATCCGCCCCGCATCCGGGATCTCCAGAAAATTCATGCAGCGCAGGAACGTGCTCTTGCCGCATCCCGAAGGCCCGATGATGGAGACAAGGTCGCCCTTTTCCACCGCGAGGCTGACCCCTTGCAAAATCGGGGTCTCATCAAAGCTTTTGTGAAGGTCGTGAACCGAGAGTAGCGGCGACTCCATCGCTGCATCTATAGAAAATCCCACGGAAGATGCGAGCCCGCATTTTCATGTGGTGAATATTTTCGACCGCGCTAGGACGGGCGAAAATCGCCGAAAAATATTTCTGGACATTATTGATCCAAATCAAGTATTCATGCGCCATTCACTTCAACCAGTTGCGTAACAACTCCATGAAAACCACAAAAATTCTTCTCTCGATTGCTGGCGCGGTGGCGCTTGCGACAAGCGCCCATGCGGACCTGATCGACATCCAAGCGCAATGGTCGGGCGCATCTTTCGGCAATGGCGCTTCGGCGACGGCGCTTTTCACTCTCGACACATCGGCTTTGAATAACCCGGGCTTCTCGAGTTTCAACGCAGCCAGCTTTCCGAGCACCTTCCAGAATTTTCAGCTGACCGTCGCGGGTGCATCCGCTGGAAACGGGGCCTTCACCGGCGCGGACTTCAGCGTTATTTTCCTCAACACAGCGATGGGAACGCTCGATTTCCACTCGGAGCTCATCGGTCAGTCCACTCCCGGCGGCGCCTGGGGACCGGGAGCCTTCCCTACCACGGTGGGTGATTTCAACTTATTTTCAACTGGTTTGAATATTCTGACACCCTCTGGATCGTCGATTTTTTCCCTTCTTACGGGCGGTGGTGAATTCATCCTGCTGACCTCTTTTGCACCCGCGAGCCCGTCGGCGGTTGTCGCCGTTCCTGAAACGAGCACATGGGTCATGGGCTTCCTCGCATTGGGAGCCGTTGTTTTTATGGTTCGCCGCCAGGCGCTTCGCGACTGATCGCCGACAGATCAATTTCGCGTGGAGTTTACTCCAACTCGAAGTTGATGTTGATCGTATAGGCACCGCCGGATGCGAGTCCGGCCGGCGGAGGATCGATCTGCGAGACCTTTTTTGCGGCCGCCAGGACGGATTCGTCCATCAGCGGGTTTCCGCTCGGCTTGACAATTTCCGCGCTGGAAATTTTCCCGTCTTTCTCGATGCGGATTTTGACCGTGCAGACGAACGATTTTGACTGGTCAAAAATCGAGGTCGGCTGCTCCCACTGGCTGTAGAACCTGTCGTGGATGAGTTCGTGATACCACCCGAACTGAGAGGAATCGCCACCCGCGCCGGCTTTCGAGGATGTGCCGGAGCCTTTTTCCGCTGTGCCGGAACCGTGTTCTTCGGATTTTCCGGTGGTTTTGCCGGTTGAATCCGTGGACTTGGACGAGCTCCCGGGGGACGCCGATGCCTTCGGGGAAGCCCCGGGCGACGCCTTCGGTGAGGCTTTCGGCGAGGCTTTGGGGGAGGGATTCGGAGAAGCCGACGGCTTGGGCGATGGTTTCGGGCTTGGTTTCGGACTCAGCTTGGGTGTTGCGCTCGGCTTCGGCGTGGGTTTTGGCGTTGGCTTCGGAGTCGCGCTCGGTTTCGGAGTGGGCTTGGGAGTTGGGGTGGGTGTCGGTGTTGGGCTTGGTGTTGGGGTGGGAGTGGCGAGAGGGATCTCCTCCGGATTCGGTGTTGCCTCGGGAGTCGGAAGCGGGGTGGGTTCAGGAACCGGCTCGGGCGTTGGTTCAGGGGTTGGCTCCGGAGTGGGCAATGGCGTCGGTTCCGGAGTTGGCACGGGAGTCGGCTCAGGCTCGACTTCGGGCTCCATTCCGCCGGACGGCGCAGAAAACGCGCCGGGGTTCATCCAGACAACCTCACCAGCCGGCTTTTTGACCGGACGGTTCGTGAAGTAGAAAAATGCGCCGATGGCCAGGACATGGATGGCGGCCACCACAATGAGATTCCGCCGGAATCGCGGGTCGTCCATCTCAGGGCTTGGTTGGATCCTCGGGGTGAGTCATCACGCCGACCTTCGTGATGCCGACGCGCTGGAGGATGTCCATCACGGAAACAAACTTCTGCACCGCGAGGTCCTTGTCCGGTCGCACGACGACGGCTGTGGCGGCATTCTGTGCATGGAGCGCCCCCAGCCGAGCCTCCAGATCGTCGGCGGTCACCACCTCGTTGTTCAGCTTCATGGTGTCGTTTTTGTCGATCGCGATCGTGACGACTTCGGACGGGTTGACACTCGTCTTCGCGGTCGAGCTCGTGGGAACGACCAGATCCAGACTGTTCTCAATGAGCGGGGTGGTGATCATGAAGATGATCAGCAACACGAACGCAAGGTCGAGCAGCGGTGTGACGTTCAGCTCGGTGAGCGACTGCAGGCCTTGTTTCGAGGAGTAGCGGCGCATCGGATCAGTGCAGAGAGCGGCGGGAATCCCGGACCCCGTGTTCGACGTAGCGGTGCTCGATTTCCGAGGAAAGCTCGGTGGCGAAGTTGTCTGCCTGCACGATCACCGAGCGCACGCTGGTCACCAGAAAGTTGTATCCGAACATCGCCGGGATCGCGACGAGCAGTCCGGTGACGGTCGTGATGAGCGCTCCCGATACGCCCGGAGCCATGGCTGCCAGGTTCGCCGTTCCCGCCGCTGCGATTCCCGAGAACGCATCCATCACACCCCATACCGTCCCCAGAAGCCCGAGGAACGGGCCTCCGCTCACGGCGGTCGAAAGGATGATCATCTGCGATTCTAGCTTCAGTCCGGATTCACCGACCGCGCGCTCCATCGCGGCCTGGACGGATCGCATCTGGGCGGGGCTGATTTTTTCTGCGCCGTCGAGGCGCGCACGGAATGTCTCATCCACCTCGGTCGAGCCGAGCATCTGGAAGCAAAGCTCGGCGGTTCCCGCCTCGTAGATGGCGAAAAGCGGGGAGCCGTCAAAACGGACGCCCTGCTCGTAGATCCGGAGCGGCGCACGATCTCGGTGGAACAGCGCGGAAAACCGCTCGTTCTGCTTCCGGGCAAAGTGCAGGTAGCGGAACTTCGTGACCATCACCGCCCAGCTGAAAATCGAGGCAAGGAACAGCGTGAGGAGGACAAGCTTCCCCTCCAGCGTGCTCTCGACAAACGCGTAAACAATGCCGGTCGCGATCATGCGCGGCGCTTTCTTCGGCCGTTGATTTCCATGAGCTGGGACCATAAACGACCCGAGGCCCGTGAGAAATGCAAAACTTTTTGCTCTTGGATGGGATCGGGGGTATTGAGGGCGCGCATGTATCGTCTCACCGCCTGCCTCCTCCTCGCCGCATCACTCTCCGCGCCAGCCCAGTCCACCCCTCCCCGCGACAACCCCTATGATGTCATCGGAAAAATTTTCCAGCCTCTCTGGGGGGTGCTGCTGGCCGATACAAAAAGCCCGAACCGTGCCGCGACGCTCTCGATCGAACTGGCGGAGGTCTCCGGACGCCTGCCCGCCAGCATGAAGGGGGCAACCCTGAAGGCGGCGGTCCAGTTTCCCGACAAGGTCATGCTTCAGGCCCCTGTGCTGGGAGAGCAGTTCACCGTCTGCCGGAACGGGGACGAGGTCTGGGCGATGCCGGGAAGCAAAGTCGAGTTTCTGATCTCACAGTTCAAGGTGAAGCCGAAACCCAACCAACAGAAACTCAGCACGCCGATTTTTGTGCCCGTGTCCGCGCAGCAGGCCATTTTCCTCCCGGCCCTCTTCTCGATTGCCCGATCGGATGTCGCGGAGGTCGAGTCTCTCAACGGCGAGGACTGCCGGGTCCTCACCGCAGGGCTCATGCCCGAGCTGGCGAAAGCGACAAAAGCGGAAGACTTCCAGGGGAGGATCTGGGTTGCGCCCGGCTACATCCCGCGCCGCATCGAGATCATTCGCAAAGATTTCACCGCGGTCTTCGACATCAAAGATCTGCGCTACGTTCCCGCCCTCCCCGCCGCAACCTGGCAGCCTCCAGCCGGAGCGACCGACATCTACCACACGACCCCCGCCATGCTGGAGAGCCTTCTCTACATCATGATGAACTCGCTCAAGGCCCGCGAGGCCGACGCCCCCTGGCTCCACGCGAAGTAGCTGATGCGCCCAATCAGATGTGGTAGTAGACTTCCATTCATGAGCCGTTTCCGTTCATTCGTTTTGCTGAGCGTGGTTTCTGGGAACTGTTTGGCTGGATTCACCGATGATCTCAATGCCGCCAAGCAAAATGGGCCACAAGCCGTCGCACAGGTTCAGAAGACCTATTCACAGTCAGAATCGGCAAATCCCGATTTCTATATCAAACTCGCTAATTACTGGTTCAAGCTGAGCCAAGAGGTGTCGATTTCCACAAGGCCTGCTAAGAAATCGGATATTGTCGTAGCAGACCAAACCACTGGCAAAGAGGTTGGGAGCATCAGTCGTCAGGGGTTGATTGACCCAAAACTCGCAGAGAAAGCTCCAGCACTTCTCTCAGAAGCCGCGAAGAAGTTTCCAAACCGAATCGATATCGCGCTGGGCTTGTCCTACTGCTTTCGCGAAGAAAACCGTCTCCCTGAAGCCGCAGAAGTGATGCTCGGATTGATTGATGCGTATCGCAAAGCTCCTGATTCCTTCATCGACAAAGAGGAGAAACCTCTCTCCGGGCAGGAAGCCGCCAAGAGCATCGACAATGCCGCATACGACACCGCGGTGGAATTATACGAATCAAAGGAGTTCTCAGAGCGGACTGAAAAACTGGGGCTGGCAATGGCTGATGCTTTCCCGAAGGATCCCCGTCCACCCAACATAATTGGCGCCCTGGCTATCCGCGCCAACGATTTCAAGTGTGCGATCACATGGCTTGAAAAAGCCCATGCAATTGATTCCTCCGATTCCCTGGTGTCAGTGAATCTGGCGAATCAGTATCTGAATCTTGGGAAAAAAAGGAAAGCAGCGGCGATTGCGAACAGTATCTTGGATTCAACTGACGAAGCCGCGAAGGAGTATCAGAAGGATGCCAAGGAGATCCTTGAGAATGCCAAATAATCAGAAGTCACGGCTTTTTCATTTTTCAAGGATAAGGAGTGACGCGATCTCATCGGTGAGAAACGCCGCGATTTCGTTCGTATTGTCGAGAAGCAGAGAAATGATGATTTCGGTGGGGCAGTTGCCGATTTTGAGGAAAATGACCTTCGGAGGGAACCCCCGCAGCAGACTCATCTGATAAAAGTCCCAATCCTTGGAGAGAATCGCAAAACCGTTTTCGCGGGCGAACTGCCAGACGATCTCATCCGGCTGGCGCAGGAGTTGGCATCCCTTGACATGCCGGGAGCCGGGAAACACCTCTTCTATGCGGGCGGGAATGCGATCCGAGAGATTTTCGTCCAGAAGCAGCTTCATGCATGGACGGCCATCAGGTGGTCTTCGCGGGCGGCGGCAAAGGCGAGGCAGGCACGGATGTCGTCACGGGTGAGTTCGGAGAAATCCGCGAGAATCTCCTCCTCCGACATGCCGGAGGCAAGGTAGGAAAGAACGTCCGAAACGGTGATTCGCATCCCCCGGATGCAAGGTTTTCCGCTCCGTTTTCCCGGTTCGATAGTGATAATGTCCGAGTAGCTCATACGGAGAATCTACCAGAATTCCGGCGCGTTAGCGAGGGCGGAGTTTCAGAGACCGTCGAACCGAAAAATACTCGCACCGGGCCTTTTGCCGCCGCTTGCGAGCTGTCCCGCCCGACCACTTCTCCTTGCTTCCTCCGCAGCAAAATTTCCTCCGTAGCAAAATCCTACGGCAGTTCCACATCCCCCGCATCGAGTGGAACGATATCGTCCAGACCCGTGATGGAAAATTCCTCGACAAAAAATCCGTTGCCCTGAAGGAGCCGGAGGCTTCCGGACGAGTCTCCGCGGTGGATGGCCGTGCGGCTCACATCGTCCCGATTGCTGACCTCGACAAGAGGGAGTCCGTCGGGAGAAATCAGACGCGATCCGGATTTGTCAAAGACGGCGCGGATGGTCAAAAAGTCCCTCTGCCCGGTGAGCGGATTTTCATTCAGATGAAACCTGACGTCCCCGGCCTGCTTGGTATCCCCCGCATCAGCCGCAGGTTTTCCTTCCACAAATCCAAACCGTGAAAAATCGTGGATCGTCCGCTCCCAACCGATCGTCCATTCGCCGCCCTCCGCACGGGTCATCACGCGCAGGCGCTGGAGTCCGGGCTGCGACTCGAGCACGGCAAATTTTTCTTCCGTCCGGGAGGCGCGGATTTTTTCCGGACGGGGATCTTCCGGCGCCGGGCGGAGCGTGCGGAGAATTTCGCCCCCGGATGTTGCCTGCCCGACAAACGCCGTGCCCTCGACGCTCCCGACAAACCAAAATGTGTCCGCCGTGCCGAGCGCCACGCTCATCACCGTTCCCGGAATTTCCACTTTCGCAAAAGCATCCTTCCGGATCCAGACACCCTCCGGTGAAGACCCTGCCAACCTTGCGGCATCGGCATCGATCGAGGTGAACGCGGAAGGCGCGGGAGCGACAGTTTTTTGATCGAGCGAAGGCAGGCACACTCTGGCGATCCCTCCGTCGGAGCTGATGAGAAGCGCCGCATCGTCCGCCGCGACAGCGAGGGGAGTTTTTCCGCCTCCACCCGGAGCCGAAAGAATCGCGCTTCCGTCATCGAGCGAATGGACCTCGACGGCCGACATCGAGACGACAAAGGCGGAGCTCCTGTTTGTCGCCAGCATGGAAGGGAATGCCGGCACGTCTGCGTCCGTCGTAACGTCGGAGGCAGGGAGAGGGTGTTTTCCGAGCGTCTCCGACCAGAGAAACCCGCGCTCCTCCGAGATCCTCGAGAGCAGGAAGGCGGGCTTTGACTCCGCGAGCAAAACCATGTCGCCGTTCTCAAGAAGTGAAAAATCCTGCACGCGCGAAAATCCCGGAAACCCGGCGTCCGCGGCAAAGTCGTTGAACAAAAAATCCTCCCCGGAAACCTTCACATCCTCACCGACAAGGTATCCCCGCACATGGTAATTTCCCGCAGGCAATGGATTCCCTCCATCTCCTTTCCCGTCCCAAGTCGTGATCAGTCCGTTGATGCCGATCCGGAAATCCTCCTGACGGGAAAGTTTGTGAAGCGTCCGCACCAAGCGGCCCGCACCGTCGAAGACTCCGAGTGTGATGTGCCCGTCATCCGGAACGGCAAACTCGATCTCCACAGATGCCCGGATGGTGGACATCACAACAAGCGTCGCTCCCAGCAGGATGAAAATTTTCTTCACCGGCGGTCAGATGTAATATTTCCAGTCAATGTCAGGAAAGAGGCAGTCGCGCTCCTCGCAGGCGGCGAGCAGGGCTTCGTCCTTTGTCCCGGCTTCGAGCATTTCGTGGAGTTTGGTGAAGCGGAGGATGTGATCCTTCGTCCTGCGGGTGGCGTATTCTGTCGCAGTCCCGGTCTTCATGAGGAACGCCCAGTCGCTCGACTGCGCGAGCAAAAGCTCACGCGCCATCTGCTTGAGCGCGCGCTGGACGAATTTCGAGCGGGTCTTCGCGTGCTTGCGGGCATCCGCCGTCATGCGCGCGGCCGCGGCATGCAGATGCGGGTAGATCCAGGAATTGCAGCGGTCGAGCCAGACCTCCCAGTAGCCCTTGTTCCCCCAGCTCGACGGAGAGGGCGCGACCATCTGAAGCGTCGGATTTTCAGAGAGGTAGATGCTCGGCGTGGTCAGCCGGAAGACCTTCTGATCGTAGGCCGCCTTCCGCAGAAAAAGGTTCAGAAACTCCGGCCCCTCGAACCACCAGTGTCCGAAAAGCTCCGCGTCAAACGGGCTCAACACGAGCGGGTCCACCGGCAGGATCGAGCGCAAATGCTCGAACTGGCGCTCGCGGTTGTGCAGAAAGTCCGCCGCGTGCGAATCCGCCGCACCCATCGCCCAGTCCCGGTTGTAGATGTCCTTGTTCTCCGCTCCCGTGATCCGGTGGTATTTGATGCCAGTGTTCCTTCGGTGCCCGATATTCGGGAACACCTGATGCAGGTAATCTTCGGAGAGATCATTTCCGATATCCCGATAAAAGTCCCTGTAGGCGGGATCGCCGGGATAGCCCTCCCTCGCGCTCCAGACCTGCTTGCTGGACTCGCGGTCGCGGGCGATGACCGCCGGTCCTGCCGGCGTGAAATACGGAGAGTAGATGGCGAATCTGGGGCGCGGCTCCCCATACATCAGGCCGTGGGCGTCCACCACAAACCAACGCAAATTCGCCTCCTGAAGGATCCGGTCGATCCCGGGAACATACCCGCATTCCGGCAGCCAGATCCCCGCGGGATCGCGCCCGAAACAATCCCGGTGGTAGTCGCGCCCGATGAAGATCTGCGCCCGCATCGCCTCGGGGAACGACTCCATCAACGGCAGGAACCCGTGCGTCGCCGCGCAGGTGATGATCTCGATCATCCCCTCCGCCTGAAGCTGTGCGAATGCACCCACGATATCCCGGCCGATTTCCTTCGTGTAAAAATCCAGCGCCCCGGAAAACGTCCGTTGATAGAACTTCGCGAGCTCGTTCACGCGCCCGTCGCCGGCCGTCCTTTCAATCTCCCGCCTCGCCATTTCAACCCCGCGCCACAGATACCGCTCGGCGCGGTCCTGGAGCAGCCCGTCCCGCAGCATCGCGCAGAGCGTGGGCGTCATTGTGAACGAAAGTTTCACCGGCGCCTTCTCCACCGCGAGAGCCCGCAGCATCTTCAGCAGCGGGATGTAGGTTTCCGTGATCGCCTCGTAAAGCCAGTCCTCCTCGAAAAATTCGTCATGCTCCGGATGGCGCACCCACGGGAGATGGGCGTGAAGGAGCAATGCGAGAGAGCCTTGATGCATTTGTGGGCCGAGAATACGCACGGTCCCATTTCCCGACAAGGATGGAAGATGGAAGCCAAAAAACGAACGCCAGCTTCCGGCCTGTGACAAAACCGCCGCGCGATTCGTTCTTGTATCAAGTCCCGCGCAGGAATAAGAACGGCTTATGAGCGACACTCTCCGTGCGGTCCTCCTCCCCTCCCTTTTGTTCTTTCTCGCAGTCCCCGGCCAGGTCCATGCAAGGACCCACCGTTACGAAAGCGGAACACTTCAGGAGAAACAAAACGGACCGTCGCCGGAGCAAAAGTTTTCCGGGGAGGCGATCGCAGCCGAGCGTGCCGTCTCAAGCGATCTGTATCGGTTTCCGAACTGGCTGGAAGCCGAGTTCGTGAAGGCGGGCGACAAAGGTATCACGCCGTTCTTCAGCTACTGGGGGATCTTCCAGGGCAACCCGGTCGGCGGGCTCAGCCAGGAGGTCGCCTATGCGCATGAGATGCTTTTCGGCGCGACGTTCGACATGGAGAAGCTCGTCGGATGGAAGGGGGCTTCGTTCAAAATATCCGGCTCGGAAAACAGCGGCACAAATCTGTCGGCGACGATCCCGAACGTGTTCAACACCGCGGAATCCTACGTCTGCCCGACCGGGATGTTTTATGAGATGTATTACACCCAGAAGCTGTTTGACGACTTTCTGGAATTCCGGATCGGCCGGATGGTGGCGGCTGACCAGTTCTGCGTGCTGCCGGCATTCGGGCTGCAGGTCAGCGGCGGAATCGACGGCAACCCGACAAGCATTTTCCTCAACTCGAACTTCACCAGCTCGCCGAATGCGACATGGGGCGCGACGGTGAAGATCAATCCGACACCGATCGTCTACGCGGCCGCCGGGATCTACCAGGCGACAAACCGCCTCGGCAAGGTCGCCTACCACGGGCTCGACTTTTCCATCCGCTCGAACGACGGGATCCTGATGTTCGCGGAAACCGGATGGAGCCCGACATTCGGGGCAAGGCCGGCGGATACCACGCATGACAAGGACGGAAAAAAGACCGTCGTCCCGGCCGAAACCGGGCTTTCCGGCACCTACAAGTTCGGCGGGTATTTCTCGACGTTCCCGTATGCAGGATTCCTCGGAGGTTCCCAGCAGAACACCTACGGGTTTTATCTGATCGGACAGCAGACGGTCTGGCAGAGCGAGAAGAACTCCAACCACAACCTCGCGGTGTGGGGCGGCGTCACCTACTCCCCCCAATACCAGGTCGCCCAGATGCCGGTCATGGGATTCGGCGGCACCATCTGGCAGGGGCTCATCCCGACGCGCGATCAGGACCAGTTCCTCTGCACCTGGATGACCGGCGCGTTCAGCAGCGCCTATGCCGACTCACAGGGAAACAGCGGCAACCCCCGTCCAACAGCGGAAACCGTCTTCGACGTCAGCTACATCATCAACCTGACCTCCACCATCTTCATCCAGCCCGATATCCAATACATCATCCAGCCGAACGGCGTCGGCACCACCCCGAATGCCCTCGTCATCGGAGCCCAGTTCGGCTGCAACTTCTGACCGAGATGTAGCAAGTCGGCCCAACTCCTCCCCCCATGATCGAAAGAACAAACACCCGTCTCACGAAACGCGTCCTCATCGTGGACGACAAGCTGGCGACCCCTCACACGGCCGGTGGCCGGGCGGTTCGCGAACTCGTCACGGAATTCACCTCCCGCGCGGTGGATGTCATCGAGGCGGCAACGCTGGAGGACGGCGAGGCGGTCGTTTTGTCAGATGCCTCGGTCACCTGCATGTTTGTGGACTGGACGATCGGCGCCGATGATGCCTCGACGCACGCTGCGGCGGAATCGCTTCTGAAAACAATCCGCTCGCGCCGCGAAAACGTGCCGGTCTTTCTAATGGGCGACCGCGCCCGGAACCATACGCCCGGAGTCGAGGTCATGTCGTTGGCCAACGAGTTTGTGTGGATGCTGGAGGATACGGCACCGTTTGTGGCAGGTCGTGCCCTCGCCGCGATGCAACGGTATCTGGAGAACCTGCTTCCGCCGTTCACCAAAGCCCTCCTCGCCTACACGGCAACCCGGGAGCATTCTTGGGCCGCGCCAGGACACCAAGGCGGGGTCGCGTTCACCAAGACGCCCGAAGGACGCGTCTTCTTCGACTACTTCGGTGAGAACCTGTTCCGCACGGATACCGGGATCGAGCGCACTCCGCTCGGCTCGCTGCTCGACCACGAGGGAGCGATCGGCGAGGCGGAAAAATACGCGGCCCGGGTCTTCGGCTCCCACCTCAGCTACTCGGTTCTCAACGGAACGTCGGGCTCGAACCGCTCGATCATGTCCGCGGTCATCAACGACAACCAGCTCGCGCTCTGCGACCGCAACTGCCACAAATCCATCGAACAGGGCCTCGTCATCAGCGGCGGCATCCCGGTCTTCTTCCTCCCCACACGCAACCGCTACGGCATCATCGGCCCGATCCCGCCACACGAATTCTCGCCAGAGGCGATCCAGCAAAAAATCTCCGGCCATCCGCTTGCGCACCTTGCCACCTCCTGCTCCCCGGTCTATGCGGTGGTGACGAACTGCACCTACGACGGCATGTGCTACCACGCGGCTGACGTGCAGAACCTGCTGGAGCAGAGCGTGGACACGATCCACTTCGACGAAGCCTGGTATGCCTACGCCCGGTTCAACCCGATGTATCGCGACCGCCACGCGATGCGGGGCGATCCGAAAGACCACCCTGCCGACGGCCCGACCGTCTTCGCCACCCACTCGACCCACAAACTCCTCGCCGCCCTCTCGCAGGCCTCTTACATCCACATCCGCAACGGCCGCCGACCAATCGTTCACAGCCGGTTCAACGAGGCCTACATGGCCCAGGCGAGCACATCTCCTCTCTACGCGATCATCTCCTCGAACGAGATCGGCGCGGCCATGATGGACGGCCCGGCGGGACTCTCGCTCACGAACGATGTCATTCGCGAAGCAGTTGATTTCCGACAGGCTCTCTCCCGCGCACACCGCGAGTTCGCAAAAAAATCCGACTGGTTTTTCTGGCCGTGGAACGCCCCGGAAGTCCGCGACCCCTCGACCGGCGAGAACGTTCCCTTCGCCGACGCGCCCGCCGACCTCCTCGCCACCGACCCGGACTGCTGGATCCTCCACCCCGGGGAAAAGTGGCACGGCTTCGACGGCATCCCCGACGGCTGGTGCATGCTCGACCCGATCAAGGCGGGCATCGTCTGCCCGGGCATGGGAGAAAACGGCGAACTCGAGGAAAACGGCATTCCGGCGGCGGTCCTCAGCAGCTTCCTCTACCGACGCGGCATCATCCCATCACGCACGACCGACTTCATGGTCCTCTGCCTGTTCTCGGTCGGCATCACCAAGGGAAAATGGGGCACGCTCATCAACACCCTCCTCAACTTCAAGGACTCCTACGACCGCAACGAGGCGCTGGAAACGATGCTGCCCGACCTCGTGAAGTCGGCTCCCGCGCGCTACGGCGCGATGGGCGTCCGCGACCTCTGCAACGAGATGTTCGCCCGCATGAAAACCAGCGCGATGGACAAAGCCCAGGCCGCCGCATTCGGAAACCTTCCCACCCCCGTCATGCCCCCGCGCGCCGCAAATGCAAAGCTCATGTCGGGCGAGGTCGAACTCCTCCCGCTCGACGCAATGCCCGGACGCACGATCGCCGTCGGCGCGATCCCCTACCCGCCCGGGATCCCGATCCTCATGCCGGGCGAAAATATCGGCCCCGCCGACGGACCCTGGCTTACGTTCCTCCGCTCGATGGAGGACTGGGGCCGCGAATTCCCGGGCTTCGAAAAAATCGTCGAAGGCGCCGTCGTCGAAGACGGCAAATACCACTTCTGGTGCATCAAATAACACACACCATCAACCGCAGATTAACGCAGATGAGCGCAGATTTTTCAGAGGTAGAGAGGAAGAGAGATCCGGAAACTTATGCGATTATCGGTGCGGCAATGGAAGTCCACCGCGAGTTGCGACACGGATTGGTCGAGCCTGTTTATCAAGATGGCTTGGAAGTCGAGTTTTCTGCGCGGAATTCCCTTCGAGCGGGAGAAACTCCTGAAGGTTTTCTACAAGGGAAACCCACTGCCCAGCTTCTTCAAGGCCGACTTTGTCTGTTACGAATCGGTCATCGTCGAGTGCAAAGCACAGGTATCCATCGGTGCCGCCGAGGATGCCCAAGTCATCAACTGCCTCCGGATCACGAGCCTCGAACGTGCCGTCCTACTCAACTTCGGAACCCCTTCGCTTCAATATAAACGCCTTGTCCTTTCCAAAAAATAATCTGCGCAAATCCGCGTTAATCTGCGGTTTAAAAAACATATGAGCTCATCATCCAAAAAAGTCGGAGTCATCCCCGCCACCCTGATGGTCGCGGGCAACATCATGGGTTCGGGCGTCTTCATGCTCCCGGCCAACCTTGCCGCCACGGGAGGGATCGCCATCTTCGGCTGGGCGGTCACAATCACCGGCGCGATCTGCCTCGCCATGGTCTATGCGAAAATGGCATCCATCGACGACAGCGCGGGCGGATCCTACGCCTATGCGCGCCGCGCGTTCGGGCCGTTCATCGGATACCAGACAAACCTCTTGTATTGGCTTGCCGGATGGATCGGAAACGTCGCGCTCGCGGTCGTCGGCGTCGGATATCTGAGCTACTTCTTTCCAGCGCTCAAGGATCCCTACGTGCTCGCCGCCGCCTGCGTCGGCATGATCTGGCTGTTCACGTTCCTCAACATCCTCGGCCCGCGCATCACGACACAGGTCCAGTCGGTCACCACGATCCTCGCGCTCGTCGCGATCATCGGCGTCGCGATCGTCGGATGGTTTAAATTCAACCCCGCAACCTACATGGCCGCATGGAACGTCACCGGGCAAAGCACGTTCAGCGCGATCCAGGGAGTTCTTAACGTCACGCTCTGGTCATTCATCGGCGTCGAAACCGCCGCGGTCGCCGCCGGCGTCGTGGACAACCCGAAAAAAAATGTCCCGATCGCCACCATCGGCGGCGTCCTCCTCGCCGCCGTGACCTACGTCCTCTCCTGCACCGCGATCATGGGAGCGATCCCGAATGCCGTGCTGGTCAAATCTGCAGCCCCGTTTGCAGACTGCGCGAAGCTCGCGCTCGGCAACACCGGCGGGGCGATCGTCTCGTTCTGCGCGGCCGCCGGATGCCTCGGCTCGCTCGGCGGATGGGTTCTCGCCACCGCCCAGACCGCCAAGGCCGCGGCCAACGATGGCCTCTTCCCGAAAATTTTCGGCGACTCGAACCAGCATGATGTACCGGTGAAAAATCTCATCATCACCGGGTTTCTCATGACAGGCGCGCAGCTCCTCACGATCTCCCCGACGGCATCGAAGGAATTCGGAGTGATCTCCTCGATCGCCGTCCTCATGACCCTTGTCGCCTACGTCTATGTCGCGGCGGCCCTGGTCTGGATCGCCAAAAAGGTCGGGATTGGTCTCGGCCTCATGATCGGCGTCACCACCGTGTATTGCCTGTGGGCCGTCCTCGGATCCGATCCGAAGCAGGTCATCTGGCTCGCAATCACGCTCCTGCTGAGCGCCGTCTGCTACACGATCAACCAGGTCACCCACAAAAAACCCGCCCCCGAAAAACCCGTCTGATCCCATGCGCCCGATCCTCATTGTTTTCCTCGTCTTCGCCGCCGGCATCTTCCTCGGCCATGAATACTGGCCGGAACACCACTCCGACCCGGCCTGGCACTTCCGGTTCCACCGCGGCAAAATGCCGCCGTTCGCTGCACAACAGGAGACCACCAACAAACCTCCCGCCCAACACGGCCGCATCCTGCACAAACCGGCACCGCAGACAAACTGAACTAAAGAAGAGGCTTTAACCGCAGATTAACGAATCGGTCATCGTCGAGCGCAAATCACAGGCATCAATCGGAGCCGTCGAGGACGCCCAAGTCATCAACTACCTCCGGATCACGGGCCTCGGACGAGCCGTCCTCCTCAACTTCGGAACCCCTTCCCATCAATACAAACGTCTAGTCCTCTCCAATAAATAATCTGCGCAAATCTGCGCAAATCTGCGGCTAAAACTTCCACCACCCACTCCTATGATTGAACGTCGTTCCAAAATCCTCCGTCACCGCGTCCTCCTTGTGGATGACGATCTTGAAATCTCCAGCGCGGAGGGCCGCGCTGCCCTGATGCTCAAATCCGAGCTCGAACTCTCGGACGTCGATGTCGTCTGTGCGCCGGGCGCGAGCGACGGCCGGAGCCTCTTCCTCTCCGACGCCGGACTTCACGGCATCCTCCTCGACTGGACGCTCGGCAACAACCCCGACGACCCGCACACCGCCGCCCTCGAACTCATCCGGTTCATCCGCTCGCGGAATGAGAAGATCCCGATTTTCCTGCTCACCGACCGGGGCCGCAGCTCGGGGCTGTCCGAGGAGGTCCTCTCGCTGGTCAGCGAACTCATCTGGCTGATGGAGGACAGCGCGCCGTTCATCGGCGGCCGGATCGAGGCAGCGATCAAGCAATATTCGAGCGGGCTGCTCGGGCCGATGGCCTCGGCGCTCATCGAGTTCGATCTCGTCCACGAGTATTCCTGGCACACGCCCGGACACACCGGGGGCACTGCGTTCCAGAAGTCCCCGGCAGGACGGCTTTTCTACGACTACTTCGGCGAGGCGATGTTCCGCAGCGACCTTTCGATCAGCGTCGGCGAGCTGGGCTCACTCCTCGACCACACCGGCCCGATCGGCGAAGGCGAAAAATACGCGGCAAAGGTCTTCGGCGCGCACCGCACGTATTCGGTGACGAACGGAACCTCCACCTCGAACCGCATCATCTGGATGGCCTGCGTCGGACGCGGACAGAAGATCTGGGTCGACCGGAACTGCCACAAGTCGAACGAGCAGGGGATCACGATGACTGGTGCTGTGCCGCATTACCTCATGCCCACGCGCAACCGCTATGGTCTCATCGGTCCGATCCCGCCGGAAAATCTTCTGGCGAAAAAACTCACCGAGGGAGGCCGTCCGGTCCACGCGGTGATCACGAACTCAACCTACGACGGGCTCACCTACAACGTGGGCCGCGTGCTTGAGGTCGTCGGCGACGCGCTGGATCGCATCCACTTCGACGAGGCCTGGTATGGCTACGCGCGCTTTCATCCACTCTACCGCGGACGCTTCGCCATGCGGGGGAACCCAAAGGACCACCCGTCCGATGCGCCCACGATCTTCGCAACCCACTCGACGCACAAGCTCCTCGCCGCCCTCTCGCAGGCGTCGTTCATCCACGTCCGCGACGGCCGCAACACAATCGATCATGCGCGGTTCAACGAGTCGTTCATGATGCACGGCTCCACCTCGCCGTTCTACCCGATCATCGCCTCGAACGACGTGAGCGCTTCGATGATGGACGGCAAGGGAGGGGAAGTTCTCGTCGAGGAATCGATCCGCGAGGCGGTCGCATTCCGCCAGATGGTGACCCGCCTCTGGCGGGAGCACGACGACAGCGGCGACTGGTTTTTTCAAACCTGGAACCCAACCTCTGTCAAGAATCCTCACACCGGCAAACAGGAGGCCTTCGAGGCAGCGAGCCCGGACCTCCTCGTCAGCGAGCCATCCTGCTGGGTTTTGCATCCGGGCGATACCTGGCACGGGTTCGACCTTGAAGACGACTACTGCATGCTTGATCCGATCAAGGTCTCGGTCGTCACGCCGGGCGTGAATATCGACGGCTCAATTGCGGAGATGGGCTTCCCGGCAACACTGCTCACCGCCTACCTCGATGCCCGCGGGATCGTCGTTGAGAAGACCAGCGACTACGCGATCCTGTTCCTGTTTTCCCTCGGCATCACGAATGCCAAGTGGAGCACGCTCGTGCATGCCCTGCTCGCGTTCAAGCGCGACTACGACGCCAACGCGCCGCTCTCCGAATGCATCCCGTCGGTTGCCGGATTCTACCCGGGCAATGGGCTCCGCGACCTCGCCGACAAAATGCAGGCGCACATGAAAACCGGAGGGATCCTCCAGTCCCAGGCCAAGGCATTTTCCGTGCTGCCGGAAATGGCGATGACTCCCGCGGACTGCTACCAGAAGCTCGTGGCAAACGAGGTCGAGAGGATCAGCGTCGAGGACGCCTCGGGGCGCACCGCCGCCACCGGCTTGGTCCCGTATCCTCCCGGTATCCCGATGGTCATGCCCGGCGAAAAACTTGGGACAAAAAAGGAACCGTTCCTTGCCTACCTCCTCGCCATCCAGGAATGGGACCGCAAATTCCCCGGGTTCGCCCACGACACCCATGGAATTGAGCCGGAGGACGGCGTCTACAAGCTCCTGGTCCTGAAATGACAACCATCCGGAAATCCGAGCGCACGACGATCCACCGTCTGCCGAAGCTGGGCTCCTACGACCGTGATCTTATCCACGGGATCATTGACCGGACCACGCTGTGCCATGCGGGTTTCGTCCATGAGGGCACCCCGGTCGTCATCCCCTGCCTGCACGGACGCGAGAGCGACATGCTCTACTTCCACGGGGCACGGATGAGCAGGCTCATGCAGGCGCTCGTTTCCGGCGCTGAAATCTGCGCGGTCTTCACGCTGTTCAACGGGCTCGTGATGGCGAGGGCTTCATTCGCCCACTCAGCCCAATACGAATCCGTCATCGCGTATGCTACGGGGTTCGACATCCCGGAGCCGGACTCGAAACTGCGCGCGCTCAAAGCCATTTCGGATCACCTTTTTCCCGGTCGGTGGGAAGACGTCCGCCCGCCAACCGAGCAGGAACTCGCCGCCACCTGCGTCGCCGGAATCACGGTTACCGAGGCCTCGGCCAAAATCAGCTCGAAAGGTCCCGAGGACCGGCCCGGCGACATGGACTGGCCCGCATGGGCTGGCGTCATCCCCGCACGGACCGCCTACGGACCTCCCCAACAGGACCCGTCGCAAAATTCATCGATCCCGTTCCCGGAATATCTGAACCAGCTATTCTGATGGAGCCCGGAGTGGACAGGAAGGAACCCACACTTGCATCGATTACAAGATCGTAATACGATAATGCCATCGATATGAATACCGTGACAGTTTCCCCAAAATATCAGGTCGTCATCCCGCAGGCGATCCGGCAGGCATTGCAATTGGTTCCCGGCGAAAAGATGCGGGTGATGCGATGCGAGGACCGCATCGAATTGATCCCCGTCCGCCTCATCAGGGAAATGCGCGGATTTTTGAGGGGAATCGACACCTCGGTCGAGCGGGAGGGAGATCGTCTGTGAGCCGGAGCAACGTGGTCGATTCCTCGGCCTGGCTCGAGTATCTCGCGGATACAAAACAGGCCGCCCACTTTGCAAAAGCCCTTCAGGACCCGGACCACTTGGTTGTTCCGGTCCTCACGATTTACGAGGTGTTCAAAAAAGTGTTGCGGGAACGCGGCGAAGGGGCTGCCTTGCAGGTCGCCAGCCTCATGCAGGCCGGAACGGTCGTGGATGTCGATCCGTCGCTGGCGCTGGAGGCGGCCCGGCATTCATTGCCTCTCGCGGACAGCATCATTTATGCAACCGCCGTGAGCTGCGGAGCAATTCTTTGGACGCAGGACGAGCATTTCAAAGATCTGCCGGACGTCCGCTACTTTCCCAAACGATAGTGGTCCGCATGGAAATGCATTTGAAAACAGATCACGCCAATTCCGGAGCCTCTGGCAGGCGGGGGAGGCTCAGGCAGTTTCTCGGGCGTCTTCTGAGCCGTGAAGTCATGGGATTCATGGCCATCGTGGCCATGGGGATGGCGCTGCAGGCCCTTGTGTTCGGGGTTCCAAAGGAACTGCACGAGTTCATGCGGTGGACCCAGATCGGCGTTTTTGCCCTTTTCACCGCCGAGTATGCGGGCGGATTTCTGCAGGCGGAGGACCGCTGGAAATACCTGATCCGCCCGTCGCGGCTGTTCGACCTCGTGATTCTCGGAGCGGCGCTGTCCTCGTTTTTTCCATGGGTCGAGGACGAACTCGTCCACGCGCAGGCGCTCCAGATCCTGCGACTCGGGCCGATCCTGTTCTTCGGCTATGTGAGCACGAAGGATATCGCCCAGCAGCTCTTCGCGGAGGAAACCGAGCCGGTGGTGCCCGTGCCGGAGTTCTTCCGGCTGGTGGAGGAGGGCGATTCGTTCCGCTCGGATCCCGTGCCGGAGGAGGAGCTTCTCGCATGGGCGCGCGCTCCGGAACGCGCCGGATTTTTTGTCTGCCGGGGAAAGCTCACCGAAGGGCTGGCCGACAAGCTCGCCGGGAACGCCATGCCGCCCTCGCTCCTGCGCAACGCGCTCAGCGAATCCGGATTTCCGCGGTTCCTCGAACTGGGCTCGATGCATGTCTTCGCGGCGGCCATGCCTCTCGTCCATCCGGAGGCTCCCGCCGTCCACCGGGTCTCGCGCTCGCCGTTCGTCGTGGTCCTCACTGAGAAAAGCGTGCTGCTCCTCAACTCGAGCGGGCCGGAGATCCCGCAGGAGGTGCGCAAGCTGATGGCCGCCGAAAAGCTGTTTTCCGACCAGCCGCTGCCGGTCCGGTTCATGGCGGGAGCGTTCAAGCTCCTGCTGGAGCGCTACGAAGCCGCAGCCAGCCAGATTGAGGAGGAAATCCGCAACGAAGAACTCCAGCCGCTCGAACGCACGGGCGGAGGCATCTACCGCGAATTCTACTTCCTGCGCCGCACGCTCTCCGGCCTCAAATCCGACCTCTGGAGGCTCAAGCACATCTTCCACAACCTCGCCGACGGCCGCCGCCACCTGCCATTCAGTCACGTCAAGCTCGAGGATTTTTTCGCCCTTGTCAGCCACTCCGCCGACTTCTGCTACGACACGTTCGAGCAACTCGAAGACAAGGCATCCGCCGTGATCGACCTCCGGATCAACCTCGTGTCATTTGAAATGAATAAATTCATGGGCCTCATCGCGGTGATCACCGCTGTCGGCTTGATCCCGACCGCCATGAGCGGACTTCTTGGCATGAACATCCTCGGCGTCAACTTCCCGATCACGTTCGGCAACGTCGTCTTTCTCTGCGCGCTCCTCATCATCCTCACCCTCTACGTCATGCGCCTGAGCGGATGGCTCAAATTCCGGTGACGACGGGGGGGATTTGTCGTGAGTAAATCCCTCAACTCAGAAACACTCCACGCATGATCGTCCAAAAGAAGATGGGATTGGCAATGGCCACGGTCCTCGTTCTCGTCAACATGGTCGGAACCGGGATTTTCCTCCTGCCGGTGAGCATGGCATCCGTCGGAAGCATCTCGATTCTCGGCTGGGTGGTGGCCGGGATCGGCGCGGCGGCGATCGGGCTCATGTTCGCGATGCTGGGCGCCGTCAAGCCCGAGGCTGGCGGACCCTACGCCTACGCCCGCGAGGCCCTCGGCCCGTATCTCGGATTTCAGACGAACTACATCTACTGGTCGGCCAACCTCGTCGGCAACATCGCGGTGGCCACGACGGTCACCGGATATTTCACCGAGTTGATCCCGGCGCTCGGAGGCACCGGACGCGAGGCGCTTTTCACGATCATCGTCGTCTGGGTGGCGACCGCCATCAATGTTGGCGGGCCGCGCCTGGTCGGGTTCTTCACCGGCTGGGGCACAGTCCTGGCCATGATCCCGCTCCTTGCCATCGCGTTTTTCGGGTGGTTCTGGTTCAACCCGCAAATATTCTTCGGGAGCTGGAACCCTCACCACGATTCCGAATGGAATGCGGTCTCGACGAGCGCGGCATTCGCCCTCTGGGCGTTCATGGGGGTGGAGAGCGCGGCGGTGGCGTCAGACGTCATCGAGAACCCGAAGCGCAACGTCCCGCTCGCCACGATGATCGGGCTCGTGATCGCGGGAATTCTCTACATCGCGACCTGCACGGTCCTCATGGGGATCATGCCCGCCGAGGAACTGGCAAAATCCTCAGCCCCCTTCGCCGATGCCGCCGCAAAGGTCCTCGGCCCGGTCGGCGCGGTCGTCATCGCGCTCTGCGCGATCTTCAAGGCCGGTTCCTCGCTGGTTGGCTGGACGCTCACGATCAGCCAGTCCGCCGCCGCCGCGGCCAACGACGGGCTCTTCCCGAAAATCTTCGGACGCCTCGACGCGCGCGGCGTTCCGACCATCAACTTCCTGATCACCGGCATCCTGATGACCCTCATCGTGGTCGCGACCGCCTCCCCGTCGCTAGCCAAACAGTTCAACGAGATCATCGACATGGCGATCATCCTCACGATCCTGCCCTACATGTATACCGGCATCGCGTTTTTGAAGATCGGAAAACTCGCCGGAACGAACCGCTGGCACCACTACCTCGTGGTCTCGATCGTCGCCGTGGTGAGCATCTACTGCCTCTGGGTGGTCGCCGGATCGGACGCCACCCTCACCCGCAACGCGATGATCATCCTCTTCGCCAGCGTTCCGCTCTACCCGATGATCGCGCGCGGTTTTGAGGACGAGAAAGAGAGTTGAGATTGCGCCCGGCACAGGGCATGCTGCATGATTCGTGGCTCGATTGCGCCATGAGAATATTGCCAGCATGAAAATCTACATCGACGGACAATTTTACGACAAGGAGAACGCGAAGATCTCGGTCTTCGACCACGGGCTGCTTTACGGGGACGGGGTTTTTGAGGGGATCCGCTTCTACAACGGGCGCGTATTCCGGCTCGAGGAACACGTCCGGAGGCTTTTCGACTCCGCCAAGGCGATCTGCCTTGATGTCGGGCTCACGCAAGACGAAATCTCCGCGGCCGTGGTGGAAACGATCCGCCAGAACGAACTCCGCGACGGATATGTCCGCTTGGTGGTGACGCGCGGCTGCGGCGACCTGGGCCTCAACCCCTCCCTGTGCCCGAAGGCGACGGTGTTCATCATCGCCTCGAAAATCACGCTCTATTCGCCGGATAAATACGAAAACGGCTTGCACGTGGTCACCTGCGCGACACGCAGGATCGCGCACGGCGCCCTCAGCCCGATGGTCAAGTCGCTGAACTACCTCAACAACGTGATGGCAAAAATCGAGGCCCAGCAGGCCGGAGCCGGCGAAGGGCTGATGCTCAACGAGCAGGGCTACGTCGCGGAATGCACGGGGGACAACGTTTTCATCGTGAAGAACGGGGAGATATTCACCCCCCCGATCTCCTCCGGCGCGCTCGCGGGCGTGACCCGGGCGGTGGTTCTTGAAATGGCGGACGAACTGGGGCTCCGCGTCCTGCAGCCGGAGATGACACGCTACGACATCTACACCGCCGATGAGTGCTTCCTGACCGGCACGGCCGCGGAGGTCATCCCGGTCGTCCGGCTCGACAACCGCGTGATCGGGGACGGGCTCCCCGGTGCCGTGACGAGGCGGCTGATCGGGCGTTTCCACGAGTTGACAGCGGCGACCGGCGTGACGATTTATTAACCGGTATGCAATGTGATGTCTGCCAGTCGAAGGAAGCCACGGTTTTTCTGACCCAGATCGTGGACGGGAAGATGCAGAAGGTGAACCTCTGCGAATCCTGCTCCAAGGAAAAGGGCGTGAACGACCCGACCGGCTTTGCCCTGGCGGATTTGCTCATGGGGCTCGGGGCCGCGCAGGAAATTGAAAAAAGCCCGGGCGCTCTCAAGTGCCAGGTCTGCGGGTTCACGCAGGCGGATTTCAAGAAAACCGGACGCCTCGGCTGCAGTGCGTGCTACACGGTTTTTGCCGAAGGGCTCTCCGGCATGTTGAAGAACATGCACAAGGGGATGATTCACACGGGAAAGGCCCCCGCCGCTTTGCAGGTGCGGCGCGAACAGGGGGAAAAACTCCGCACGCTCCAGGAAAGCCTCACCCAGGCGGTCGCCGCGGAGGAATACGAGCGGGCAGCCGACCTCCGGGATCAGATCCGCAGGATGGAAGCCGGCACCCCCGCATGAAATTCTCAAAAATCATCGCCAGTTCCGGCGAATGGCTCTCGGGGGACGGCCCGCACAGGAACATCGTGGTCAGCAGCCGGGTCCGGCTGGCGCGCAACCTGCGCGAGAAACCGTTCCCGGGCTGGGCAAAAAAGGCCGAACGTCTCGAAGTCATGAGGCAGGTGAAGACAGCCGTCGAAAACCTGCCGGAAATGTCGGACTCTTATTCCGAAAACCTCGAGGCGCTCTCGCCGCTGGAAAAGCAGGTGCTCGTCGAGCGCCACCTCATCAGCCGGGAGCACGCGGCCAAGGGAGTCGGCAGCGCGGTCGTCATGAACGCGCCCCAGACGCTCAGCGTCATGATCAACGAGGAGGACCACCTCCGCATGCAGGCGATCTGCTGCGGCCTCCAACTCGACAAGGTTTTCGGCATGATCAACCGAGTGGACTCGGAGCTCGAGGAGGTCCTCGACTACGCGTTCGACTCCTCGCTCGGATACCTCACCGCCTGCCCGACAAATGTCGGCACCGGTATGCGCGCCTCGGCGATGCTCCACCTCCCGGGACTTGTCATGAGCGAGCAGATCAACAAGATCGTCAACTCGGTCAACAAAATCGGCTTGGCCGTGCGCGGCCTCCACGGCGAGGGCACAGAGGCGATGGGCAACCTTTTCCAGGTCTCCAACCAGACGACGCTCGGCGAGACCGAGGAGGAAATCATCGGCCGCCTCAATCGCGTCATCGAGCAGATCCTCGAGCACGAGCAGAACGCCCGCGCCCTCCTCGCCCAGAGGAAGTCGGTGACCCTGCACGACCAGATCGGCCGTGCCTACGGGGTTCTTTCCCACGCCTATTCCATGAGCTCGAAGGAAGCTCTCAATCTCCTCTCGGTCATCAAACTCGGGGTCGACCTCGGGGTTTTCTCCGAACCGTGCCGGTTCCCCGTGGACGAGCTCTTTATCGAGACCCAGCCGGCCCACCTGCAAAAGGGGGCCGGAACACAAAAAATGTCGGCTGATGAAAGGGACTCCTTGCGCGCCGCCATAATCCGCGCAAAGTTGAGTCAGGTGCAGGAGCCGGATATCGCGCATCTGAAAGCGCGAACCCCGGATCCCGCCGACGACCAAAATGATGAATAACTTCACACCCCGCGCCCAACAGGTGCTGGCATTGGCAAGAAAGGAAGCCGACCGGTTCAACCACAACTATGTCGGCACGGAGCATCTTCTCCTCGGCCTGATCAAGCTGGGCCAGGGAGTCGCTGTGAATGTTCTCCAGAAGATGGGCCTGGACCTCGAGACCGTGCGCATGGAGGTCGAGAAGCAGGTCGGCTCCGGGCCGGAAACCAAGATGGTCGGCAACATCCCCTACACCCCGCGCGTGAAAAAAATCCTCGCGCTGGCCGGCAAGGAGGCCAAGAGCCTCCAGCATTCGTATGTCGGCACCGAACACATCCTCCTCGGGCTGCTTCGCGAGGGCGAGGGCGTCGCCGCGCGGGTTCTCAAAAATCTTGAGGTCGATATCGAGCGCACCCGCAACGAGATCCTCCGCGAACTCGACCCGAATTTCTCCCCGCAGGAAGAAGGGGACAGCATCCCCGCAGAAGCCGGAGGAAGCGGCAAGAAAGAGGGGAAAACACCCGCTCTCCGCGCATTCGGACGTGATCTCACAGAAATGGCAAAGAAGGGCGAACTCGACCCGGTCATCGGCCGTGCGGACGAAATCGAGCGCGTCATCCAGATCCTCTGCCGCCGCACCAAGAACAACCCTGTTCTCATCGGCGAGGCGGGTGTCGGAAAAACCGCGATCGCCGAGGGCCTCGCCCAGGAAATCGTCGCCGGGGCCGTCCCGGAGCTCCTGCACGACAAAAAGGTCATCACCCTGGATCTGGCTCTCATGGTGGCCGGCACGAAATACCGCGGACAGTTCGAGGAGCGCATCAAGGCGGTGATGGACGAGATCCGGCGGACCAAGAATGTCCTCCTTTTCATCGACGAACTGCACACGATCGTCGGCGCTGGCTCGGCCGAGGGCGCGATGGATGCGTCGAACATCATCAAACCCGCACTCAGCCGGGGCGAACTCCAGTGCATCGGAGCCACCACCCTCAACGAATACCGGAAATACATCGAAAAGGACGCGGCTCTGGAGCGCCGGTTCCAGACCGTCAAGGTCGAGGCCCCGTCGGTCGAGGAGACGATCCTGATCCTCAAGGGGATCCGCCCGAAATACGAGGCCCACCACAAGGCGAAAATCCTGGATGAGGCGATCGAGTCCGCGGCCAAGCTTTCCGACCGCTATCTCACGGGAAGGTTTCTTCCGGACAAGGCGATCGACGTCATGGACGAGGCTGGCGCGCGCGCCCGCATCACCGCGATGACCCGCCCGCCGAACATCAAGGATGTCGAAGGCGAAATCGAAAGCATCCGCATCGAAAAGGAATCGGCCATCAAGGCGCAGGACTTCGAAAAGGCCGCCTCCCTGCGCGACACCGAAAAGCAGGCGAAGGAAAAACTCGAGGCGATCCTCGCCGCGTGGAAGGCCAACAAGGACGAGAAGGAGGTCCTTGTCACCGACGAGGACATCATGCACGTCGTCTCAAAGTGGACGGGCGTCCCGCTCTCCCGCATGGAGCAACAGGAAACCGCGAAGCTCCTCGCGATGGAGTCCGAACTTCAGGTCAAGGTCATTGGTCAGGACGAGGCGGTCACCGCCATCAGCAAGGCGCTCCGCCGTTCGCGGGCCGATCTCAAGGACCCTCGCCGCCCGATCGGCTCGTTCATCTTCCTGGGCCCGACAGGAGTCGGAAAAACCTTCCTCGCCCGGACGCTTGCGGAATTCATGTTCGGCGATGCCGACTCGCTCATCCAGATCGACATGAGCGAATACATGGAGAAGTTCACGGCTTCCCGCCTGATCGGTTCGCCTCCCGGCTATGTCGGCTACGAGGAGGGCGGCCAACTCAGCGAGGCGGTCCGCCGCCGCCCGTATTCGGTCGTGCTTTTCGACGAGATCGAAAAGGCCCACCCGGATGTCATGCACCTCCTCCTGCAGATCCTTGAGGAAGGCAAGATCACCGACTCGCTCGGACGCAAGATCGACTTCCGCAACACGATTATCATCATGACATCGAACGTCGGGGCCGAACTGATCAAAAAGCAGACGTCGCTGGGATTCGGCGCGCAGAAACTTGACGACAGCCACGACTCGATGCGCGGAAAAATCCTTGAGGAGACGAAACGGGTGTTCAAGCCCGAGTTCCTCAACCGCCTCGACGACATCATCGTCTTCCATACGCTCAGCAAGCCGGACCTCGTTAAGATCGTTGACCTCGAGATGACGAAGGTCATCGCGCGGATCAGGACGAAGGATGTCCACCTCACGCTGGATGCAGCCGCGCAGGAGTTCCTCATTGAAAAAGGCTACGACCCGACCTACGGGGCGCGCCCGATGCGGCGCGCGGTGGAGAAATACCTCGAGGACCCGATGGCCGAGGAAATCCTCCGTGGCACCATCAAGCCCGGCGACTCGGTCACCGTCAAACGCGACGGCGAGAAACTCGCCTTCGCCGTGGAGTCGTCCAAGGCGGAACCCGCCGGGCAGACATCAAAGTAGCCGGATCAGCGGGTCTCAACCGGATTGAATTCTCCTGCGTGGTAGGAGCTCCTGACGAGCGGAGCGCTGGCCACGAAGGTGAAGCCCTTGTTCCTCGCGATCTCGCCGTAGAGCCCGAATGTCTCCGGGCTGACATACTCGACCACGGGAAGATGATTCGGCGTCGGGCGCAGGTATTGGCCGAGCGTGAGCACGGTCACTCCGGCTTCGCGGAGATCGTCCATCGACTGGAATAGCTCGTTTTCCGTCTCGCCGAGCCCGAGCATGATCCCGCTTTTCGTCATCATCTCCGCCTCCATTTCCTTGACCCTGCGGAGCACGGCAAGGGAGAGGCGGTATTTGGCGCGGGAGCGCACGAGCGGGGTCAGCCGCTCGACGGTTTCCAGATTGTGGTTGAAAATGTCCGGGCGCGCATCGAGAACCCGCCGGATCGGGGCATCCTTGCCGTTGAAATCCGGAACAAGAACTTCGATGGCAATCTTCGGATCAACCGCCCGGATCGCCTCAATGGTTCGTCCAAAGTGGTCGGCTCCGCCGTCGGCAATATCATCACGGGCAACAGCGGTGATGACGACGTGCTTGAGCCCGAGCCGCTTCACGCCCTCGGCCACGCGCTGGGGTTCGTCCGCTTCGAGAGGCAGAGGTTTGGCGGTGTCCACCGCGCAAAACCCGCAGGCCCGCGTGCAGCGCTCGCCGGCAATCATGAAGGTGGCCGTCCCGCCGCTCCAGCACTCCCAGCGATTCGGGCACTGCGCGCTCTCGCAAACCGTGTGCAACCGGAGGTCGGATACCAGATCCTTCGTGGAGAAAAAAACGGGGTTGCTCGGCAGGCGGACTTTGATCCAGTCCGGCTTCTTCGTCTGGTGCAACTCGGGGCTGATCTTCGGGCTCGGCATGACGGCACATCATCGCGGCAGGCGGCATGGCTGTCAAATAATCCGCAACTTCCACGCGGGGCGCGTGTTGTATACGGATGAGCTGGAACAAGCGATCCGTTTTTGCCGGGCTGGTCATAGTGCTCGCCCTGATCACCATCATCCGGATGCTCTGGCCGGACGGCCTGATCACACTGAACTTCACCAACGCGCCACTCTCGAAAGTCATGGCCTCGATCGAGCGCCAGGGACGTGTGCGGATCGTGACAAACATGCCGCCCGAAACCCCCGTCACAATCATCGTGAAAAAAGTGCCGCTCATGGAGGCTCTCGAAACACTGTCCGTCCGAACCGAGAGTGATCTCCGGGCGGTTTTCATCGGGGCCGCCGACAAATCGCAGGTGGCTGCCGCGATCGAAGATGTCAAATCGGGGAAACCCACTGAGAAGCTGGCGGTGGCGTGGTTCCCGTCGATGGGAATGTCCTTTGGAACAAACGTCCCCGACCCGCGGAGCCTGACAGTCCGCTTCGAACCGGGCGACAAAAATGATCTTCAGTCGGCTCTGCTTCAGGTGGCAGCGAAGTCGGGAATCATGGCGGCGGTGCCACGCGATTGGAATCCGGCGGTTTCCAGAACCCCGAAGCCCTCCACTGCGGCTTCTATGGTTCGCCAGCTCATCACGTCCTCCGGGGGCCAGGTGGTCGAGGGGTTTTTGCTTTTGAATCGTGGTGATGGAGGGAGGTATGGACGAGGGTCGGACGGGCAAGGCGCTCCCGATGGACGGGGGGGAGGAGATCGCGGAGAAGGAGGACGATCCGGCGGCGGATGGTCGTCGCGCCCGGACCGGGACGGGATGAACCCCGATTGGATCGCCCAGCGGGCCGACGCGATGATCGCGCAACTTCCCCCGGCGGAACAACCCGCGGCCAAGGCGGATTTTGAAACGACGCACAAAATCTGGGAGGAGGTAAAAGACCTGCCGGATGACCAGCGGCGCGCAAAATTGGAGGAGGTCTTCAACCGCCCCGATGTCCAGGACCGGATGGCCGAACGGGAGGCCGCGCGCGATCTGCGACGGTCGCCGGAACAGCGGGAGGACAGGATGCGGCGATACCTTGACAGGAAAAACCAGATGAAGGCGGCAGGGAAGGGCTCATGAAAAATTTGCACGGCGGCTTCACCCTCATCGAACTTATCGCGGTCATTGCCATCATCGGACTCCTCAGTTCGCTGCTGATTCCGGAAGTCTCGAAATTTCAGGACCGGGCCCGCAGCGTTGCCTGCATGAATAATCTGCGACAGATCGGGGTCGGCGTTCTCGGTTACGTCGGAGACAACAATTACGAATATCCCGTAATCGAGCCAGATCCCCAGAACCCGGTCTATCCGCCGGCGAACGATTCGACGGATCCCGATGCGGGCATCGCAAAACCGATGCTGGATGTCCTGAGTCCCTACGGGGTGACAGAAGCTGTGTTGAAGTGCCCTGCTGATCTCAAGAGCCCGGATCCCTATTACACAAAAACCGACCCCCACACCAGCTACCAGTGGAGGGTGACGCTAGACAGTGAAAATGCCACCGCCCCAAAATATTACGGGGGTCGCCGTGGATACACTGTGAGGATCGTCAAACCGTCCCGCGTGACGATCTGCACCGACTACCAAAATGTCCACTCCGGGAAAATGAACCGCCTCTACGCCGACGGCCACGTCTCGGTGCCGAACTGAATTATTTGGCTTTCAGATCCGCGAGGTCGGCGTCCACCATGATGCGGACGAGATCCTTAAACTTTGTTTTTGGCTCCCAGCCGATCAATCGCTTGGCCTTGGCCGGATCGCCGACCAGAAGATCGACTTCTGCCGGGCGCTCGTAGCGGGCGTCATACTTCACAAATTCCTGCCAATCAAGGTCGACGTGTGAGAATGCCTCCTCGACGAACTCGCGCACGGTGTGGGTTTCGTTGGTGGCAAGGACGTAGTCGTCCGGGTTATCCTGTTGGACCATCATCCACATGCCCTCGACATACTCGGGAGCATATCCCCAGTCGCGCTTGGCATCCATGTTTCCGAGGAAGAGCTCCTTTTGACGGCCGAGTTTGATAGCTGCCACAGCACGGGTGATCTTGCGGGTGACGAACGTCTCGCCGCGCCGCGGGCTCTCGTGATTGAATAGAATTCCGTTGGAGGCGTGCATTCCGTAGCTCTCGCGGTAGTTCACCGTCGCCCAATAAGCAAAAACCTTGGCGACACCATAAGGGCTGCGCGGCCAGAACGGCGTGGTCTCCGTCTGCGGCACCGCCTGCACCTTGCCGAACATCTCGCTGCTCGAAGCCTGATAGAACCGGGATTTGACACCTGCCTCGTGGATGGCTTCGAGGATGCGGATCGTGGCGACACCGGTCACGTCGGCGGTGTACTCGGGAATATCGAAGCTCACCCGCACATGGCTCTGAGCACCCAAGTGGTAAACCTCGTCGGGCTTGAGGTTGTAGATCAGCTTCACGAGGTTCACCGAGTCGGCGAGATCCCCGTAGTGCAGGAACAGGCGGACCCCGTTGACGTGGGGATCCTGGTAAAGGTGGTCGATCCGGCTCGTATTGAAGGTACTGGCCCGGCGGATGATGCCGTGGACCTCATAGCCTTTTGAAAGGAGGAGGTCGGCGAGATAGGATCCGTCCTGTCCGGTGATGCCGGTGATGAGCGCTTTTTTCATAGGGTTGACAGGGCAGAATTCTGGAAATTCAGGAGATTGGCAATACCGGTTTTCGCGGCGGCGAGCATCGTGTCGAGCTGGCCCTGATTGAAGACCGTCTCCTCACCGGATCCCTGAATCTCAACAAAATCCCCCTTGTCGGTCATCACCACGTTCATGTCCACCTCGGCGTCCTTGTCCTCGATGTAATCCAAGTCCAGAAGCACCTCGCCGCCGACAATGCCGACGCTCACGGCAGCGACACGGTTTTTGACCGGCAATACGGAAAGTTTCCCCGCCGTCACCAGTGACCGGCAGGCGAGTTCGATCGCAACCGAGGCCCCCGTAATCGAGGCGGTGCGGGTTCCGCCATCCGCCTGCAGGACATCACAATCGACCCAAAGCGTCCGGGAGCCGAGTTTTTCGAGATCCACCACCGCCCGGAGAGAGCGACCGATGAGCCGCTGGATTTCCGTGCCCCGCCCGTCGGGCCTGCCCCGCGAGGAATCCCTGGGCTTCCGGCTGGTTGTGGAATATGGAAGCATCGAATACTCCGCCGTGAGCCAGCCGCCGGTCACATTCTGCTCTTTCATCCAGCGCGGCACAGACTCCTCGATCATCGCCGCGCAGATCACCCGGGTGTTGCCGAAGGAGACCAGAACGGACCCCTGTGCATGGGGGGCGATCCCGGGTTGAATTTCAATTTTGCGGAGCTCGCCGGGGGACCGGCCGTCGTGTCGTGTCATGGGGGCGAGACATTGCCCGTGGCGGCATCCGGAGCGCAAGAAATCATTTTCCCTAACACAGGAAGCAGGCTACCCGTCTTCCATGCCACTTGACGAAAACCAGATTGCCTCACGGGATCAGTTCGAACGCCAGAGCCGCAACTACGGCAAAACCCACATCCTCGCAGATGTGTCGGACATTGCGGCGGCCATCGAGGGGCTGGAGATTCCGCGGGGTGGCATGGCTTTGGACATCGCAACCGGCGGCGGCCACACGGCGGTATGGCTGGCGGAAAATGGCTGGACTGTCACCGCATCCGACCTCTCGCCGGCCATGCTCGAACGCGCATCCGAACTTGCTGACGAGCACGACGTCAAAATCACAACCGCGGTTCACGAGGCGGAACGACTCCCCTATCCGGACGGAACCTTTCAAATCGTCACATGCCGGGTGGCGGCCCACCATTTCACAGACCAGGCGGGATTTGTTCGCGAGGCGGCACGCGTGCTGGCACCCGGAGGAGTTTTCCTGCTCATCGACGGAAGCGTCCCGGATGGCGAATCCGAAGCCGAAGCCTGGATTCACGCGGTGGAGAAATTCCGCGATCCGAGCCATGGAAGATTCCTTCCGCCTTGCGGATGGGCGGATCTTGTTCGTGAAGCAGGCTTGAACGTCCTCCGCTGCACGACAACACCCTTCAAGCAACCAGACCTGGAGTGGTATTTTGAAACCGCTGGCACGACGCAGGACAACCGCGCGAAAGTCCGCGCATTGATTTCATACCCACCTGAGGAAGCAAAACGGGTCTTCCGCCTTGCTCAGGAACCCGATGGAAAAATCACCTGGTGGTGGCTGAGGCTGACTCTTATCGCAAGGAAGTAGCCGCCTTGCGGCGGACCCTCCGGCGAAGGAAGGACAGCACGACACCCGCTCCGACCAGCAGGCCCCATGTGGCGGGTTCCGGAACGGCGGTGTAATTGAGCATGAGGTTGTTGCCGCTCACGCTCACGCTGAAGTTGCCTGCCAAGGAATTGCTGAATCCATTCGCGCCGTTGTTGGCGATCGTGTTGATGGTGAAATCTCCGGCTGAGAACCCGGTGATCCCGGTGGTTGTCGAGACGAGCTGCCAGGAATAGTTGTTGGCGTTGACAAAGTTTGTCGCGTTGCCATTCACGTCCGGCCCGACCGCGGAGAGGCTCCAGAGGTTGATCGAGAAGCCGCCGGGCGAGAGGCCGGTCAGGTCGAGTCCGCCGGTGACGGCAATCGTGTCATAGCCGGTCCCAAATGCGGACTCCGTGGCATTGAAGACCTGCCAGTTGAGATCCCCGCCATTCAGCCACGCCTGCGAACCGGAGGAGAACGTGCCGGGGCTGTTGCCGGGCGAGAGCGTGCCGGCGACGGTCACCTGGCCGGCGGCATTGCCCGAGCCGGCGAGCGTGCCGTTCGCGCCGACCATGATTTCGTTTCCGGATGACATCGAGCCGTTGAGAACAAGCGTGCCGGTAGAGATCGTAGTCGTGCCGGTGAACGTGTTGTTGGCGGTGAGGGTGAGCGTGCCGCTACCGGTCTTGACGAGTGCGCCGCTTGTCGCGTCACCGTTGGAGATCGCCCCGCTGACGGTGCTGTTGTTGCCGCCGGTGAATGTGAGTGTGCCCGTTGCCGTGCCGTTGCCGAAGTTCACCGGGCCGTTGAGGGTGAGGTTTCCGGCGGCGGCATTGACGTTCACATTGCCGGCGAGCGACACGGTGCTGTTGATCGTTTGGGTCGCCGTCGAGTTGTTGAGGATCTGGCCGTAAACGCTCACCATATTGTTTGCGATGGTGAGGGCGTTCGATCCGGCTTCGAACCTGATCCCTCCGGCGAGGCGGTTGGTTTGCGTGTCAACGGTTGTCGCATTGGAGGACGTGAAGGAAACTGCCGAGCCGCCAGCGGGGGTGCCTCCGAGCGCCCAGTTGCCGTTCGTGCCCCATTGCCCATTGCCCGCTCCGTTGTTCCACACGGCGGACGACGAGGATGCCTGGAACTGGAGGGTATACGGAACGGGGGAGGAGTAGGAGAACGTGCCGGAAAGTCCGGAGATATTGGATAGGAACGTGATCGCATCGGCTGAGACGCCACCGCCAATACCTCCGATCGAATTGGTGAGCAGCGTGTAGTTCCCCGATCCGGAGAATCCGCTGTCGTTGAAAAAGAACGAAATGCCTGTGCCCAGCGTGGGTGGTGAGGAACTCGTCACAATCTGGTCGGAAACGCCCGCCGCACCGAGGTCCATGAGCAATGTCGCGTTGCCGGTCGCGCCAAAGGCACCCAAGTGAACTGTCTCAATATTGTTCACATTGCCCGGGCTGTATGTGGGGGTTCCACTGCCAGGTCCGGCGAGAGGGCCGACGTTGACCTGCGTGGTGGACATATTCCCCGAAGCAAATGTCCCGCTGGAAATATTGACAATCGCGACATTGGAGACGGCTCCGGCGACGTAGATGGTTCCCGGGCCCTGAATGATGAGGTTGTTGCCCGCACCGGCGAGAGCGCCCGTGAGAGAAAGCGTTCCATTGTTCGACGCCAGCGTGGTCTGCGAGGTGAGGGAAATTCCTCCCCCGTAGGTGTTGTTGCCGGAAACGTTCTGGAGCGCCCCGCCCGCGTTATACCCGACCCCGCCGACGCTGATATTTCCCGTCGCCATGTTGATGCCTCCCTGGAACTGGAGCGAGCCGCCGGATGAGACCGTGGTATTCCCCGAACCGAGGGCGTTGTTGCCGGCAACCGTCAGATACGTGGTGTTCACGACCGTCGTGCCCCCGCTGTAGGAGTTGTTGCCCGAGAGGATGAGCCCCCCGTTTCCCGTGGCATTCGTGGTGATCGCACCTGTGCCGCTGATGTTTCCGGAGAGGGTGATTGCCACGGAGTTGCTGGCGGTGGAAAGCGTGTGGCTGCCCAGGTCAATGTTGCCGGTGAGGGTCAACAGACCGCTGGAGGAATGGATCAACGCATCGCCGGCAAGTGTGACGTTGCCACCGACCGTGTTGCCGTAGGTCGTGTTGTTGTTGATGGCCCCCTGGCTTATGCCTCCGACAGCGACTCCGGTCCCGGCGAGTGAGAGCGAGGCAAAGGATGTCTGCTGTCCCTGCCCCGGAACCAGGCTCTGGGTTTGGTTCTGGGTTTGGGATTGGAACTGGAGTGTGGCACCCGGGGCGACCGTGACGACAGAGGTCCCGTTCCCAAGCGCGGTGGCACCGATCACATTGAGGACGCCGGCCTGGACGTCGGCGGAACCCGAATACCCGGTGCCATCTCCGCTCAGGCTCACCGTTCCATTGCCGGTTTTTGCGAGTCCACCCGAGCCGATGAGTGCGCCCGTGAGGGTTTCCGTCGGTGCCGCACTCGAGGTGTTCCCGCCGATGGTGAGCGTGTAGTTACCGACATTCACAGCCTGCGAGAGGGTGAGGGTCGAGCTGTCACCGGCCTGGATCGAGGCGCTGGCGGTGAGTCCGACCGTTCCATTCCATGTCGCCTGCTGCCCGGATAGGAGGTGCAATGCGCCCTGGCCGCCATCGCCCGCACCGTTCAGTGTGAGGGATTCGCCGGTCACATTGCCGGTATTGGCAATCACGAGTGAAGCGCCGGCCAGGACGACTGTGCCGTTCGTCGTTGCGCCAAGGACCGTGCTACTGTTCATCTGCAAGGTTCCCTGTTTGATTGTCGTTTCACCAGAATAGGTGTTCACGAAGAGGTTGTTCGCCTGATTGAGAATCAGGGTTCCAGTGCCATTCTTTGTGAGTCCTCCCGCACCCTCGATCGTGCCATTGATGGTAACGGTGTGGCCGTTCGTATCAATGATCCCGGTTGCATCCATGATCAGGGAGCGGTTCAATCCCGAAACGATGTCCCCGGTCGCCTGAAGGGTGCCTCCTTCAAAAGTCAGAGAGTTCGGCCCCTTGATGCCGGATCCGCTCGAGGGGCCCACTCCGCTGCCGAGGGCCGCGGCAGAATTGGCCGCCAACACACCTGCGGAGATGGTGAGCGGGCCGTTGAATGTGTTGTTCCCGGAAAGGGTAAGCGTGCCATTGCCGGATTTTACCACACTTCCGCCAACAGCCGGCCCGTCGGAAATCGTGCCATTGACCGTCGTGTTCTGTTCGCCGGTGAAAGTAAGGGTTCCGGGCAGCGCTCCGACATTGCTGAGAGCAACGCTTCCGAGAACGAGGTTCCCGGTGTTGGCGGCAATGGTGCGGTCGGCATTGATCTCGATGGCGCTGTTGATCGTCTGGGTATTGGTGGAATTGTTCGCCAGATTGCCGCCGAGTGTGATCGTGTTGCCGTTGATCGTGAAGGCCGCGGCAGCGGAATCGAAGGTGATCGCGCCGGTGGTCTGGCTGGCGCCGGTGGAAACGATGGTCTGGTTGCTGCCGGTAAATGTGATGTCAGCCCCGGCCAGCGGGACCGAACTACCCACCCAGTTGCTGCCGGTCGTCCAATTGCCGTCCCCTCCGCCGTTCCAGATGCCGGTCTGTCCGGCAAGGGCCGAGAAGACCAGGTCGTTCCCGACGAGGTTGAAGCTTCCGGTCAGCCCGGCGATGCCCAGTGAGACAATATTGAACGTGCTAGGGTTGGTGGTGTTCCATTGCGTCCCGGCAGTGATGAGGGTGTAATTCCCGCTCCCGGTGAATCCGGCCGCCGATTTGAAAAGGAACGTGGTGGAATCCCCCAAGGCGACGATGGCACCGGCTTGAATGCTGTCCGAGGTGCCTGCGGCACCCAGATCCATCAGAAATGCGCCGGTGTGATTTCCGCTTGTCGCGTAAAGGTTCCCGGCCGAGATCGCCGCGATCGCTCCGGATCCGCCCGGGCTCATCGCACCGCCCTGCACGGACACCGACGTGTTGCCGCCCAAGCCCTGTGAGGCCAGGATGCCCCCGACGACGGCGACGGTTCCGCTGAACGTGCTGTTCTGGGTGAGCTGGAGGGTTCCGGACCCGGCTTTGGTCAGGCTGGAGTTGCCGCTGCTTGCCCCGCCGGAAATGGCCCCGGAGACGGTCATCTCGACCGCTGCGCTGTTGTTGTTCACGACGAAAGTGAACGTGCCGTTGCCGCCGGTGGTCAGGTCGTTCAGATTGAGCGCGCTTGAGATCGTCGCCGTCGAATTGCCGAGGCCCGAGAAGAGGACGGTGCTGGTGCTGGTGATGGTGGTGTTGCCGGAGGGAATGGTGCTGGAAATCATCGAGAGCGTCCCGGTGCCGGTCACGCTGCCGCCGGTCATCGTCAGGTTCCCGGCCGAGGCACTGAACGTCTGCAGATCGAGCTGTCCGTCGGTGCCGATGGTCACAAGGGTGCCAGGGGTCTGGTTGCCGGCCTGCAGCCGAACGACGGCACTGCCCGCCGCACCCGCGCCGTCCCCGACCGTAAGGTTGCCGCCATAGGCAACGCCGGAGGATTTGTTGAGGTTCAGCGTGCCTTCATTGACCGCGAGCCCGCCGGTGAACGTGTTGGCGGAACTCCCGCTGAAGGTCATCGTGCCGTTGCCGGCCTTCGTGAATGAGCTGCCGGCGAGGGTTTCTCCGATCGCCCCGCCGAATTCCACGGCGACCGAGTTCGTGACGGTGAAATCCTTGATGGTGATGGTGGTGTTGCCGAAGGGAATGGTGCTGGCCGTGAGGGTTGCCGGGCCGTTGAGCGTGAAGCCGTTGGTTCCGCTGAACGTCGTGTTTCCCGCGATCGCGAAAGCGTTGGACAGCGTGCGGTTGCCGCCCGCTGCCTGCAGAACCGCGTCAGCCGCGCCTGCTTTGCCAAACGTCAGGTTGCCAGTGCCAGCGGCCTGATCGCTGCCGAGAACGAGCGTTCCGGCCTGGTGCTTGAGCCCGCCGGTGAACGTATTGTTGCCGTTGAGCGTGAGCGTGCCGGTGCCTTTCTTAACCAGGGCGCCCCCCGTGCCGTTGCCGTCGGAGATGATCCCGCTGACCGTCGTGTTTTGGGTTCCCGAGAAGGTGAGCGTGTTCGGCGTCGCGGAGTTTTTGAGCGCGATGGCCCCGCCGAAAACCAGGTCGCCGAACGCGGCGGTGACCGTGCTGTTCGAGCCCAGGATGAGGCCGCTGGTGATCGTCTGGGTTTTTGACGATGAGTTCACGACGTCGCCCGTGAGAGTGATCGTGTTGTTCGAGAGGATGAAGTTGCCGGCCGCGAAGTTGAAGGCGATTCCGGCCGCGCTGCGGTCCGTTCCGGTGTCCACGGTGATCGTGGCGTTGTGGCTCCCGACAAACTGCACGCTGGCATTTCCCGCCGGAACGCCGCCGCCGGACCAACTGGAGTTGCTTCCCCACGAACCGCTCGCATTCGCCGTCCAGATGGCGGTCGGCAGGGCCGACGTGCCGTCCGGGTTGATCGTCAGCACGACCTGGGTGCCGGCTGTTCCATTGCCGGCCGTGTTATAGTAGAGCAGGTTGTTGCCGAGGCGGTCCTGCAATGGGAAGCCATAGCCGGTCGTGAGGGATTGGTTCCCACCGGTCAGGCTCGCGGCGTAGCCGTTGTAGAAAAGCGGATCGCTCTGAACGCCGGAAAAATAAATCTTTTTCCCCGCCGGGGTGTCTTTATAGAGGATCTGGGTCCCGTCGGGGAGGTATGTTCCATTGACGTTGGACTCACCGCTAGCCCACCACTGGGCGCTGGCCAGCGCGCCGATGGTGCTGTTCCCGAAGGCGAGGGTGCTGCCGACGTATCCGAAGCTCATCCCCGCGTAGAGGTCGCCGACAACCTGCCCCCAAACGTCGTTGCTGATCCCTGTTTGGTTCGCGGAATAGCCGGGAGAGGTGATCTGGTAGTTGCCATTGTTTCCATAAATGCCGTCCTGCGAGTTGAGCGAGGCATAGGGAATAAAGATCGTGGCGTTGCTGCCCACCCCCGATGCCGTAGAGTTGCCCAACCAGGAAACGCCCGCATTGCCGGAGAGCGGGCCTGCGGTCAGCGTGAGCCCGCCGGTGGTCACATTGCCGGAAAATGTGCCCGTGAAGTCGTAGGTCTGCCCCTGGGTTGAGATGTTTCCCGTGGGCTGGGTTCCCGTGCCCACGAAGGTGCCCGCAAGGTGGACGGATGTGTTGTTAGCCGTCAGACTGGTCAGATAGGCAGTGAAGTCGTGGTAAACCCCCTCGGTGCTGAACTGCGGGCTGATCACCCTCGCAAAGTCCGCATTCGGGAGAGTGGGAGAAGCGCCGCCCGGGATGATCGCCGCCGGGTTTGCGGTGGGATTCGGAGGCGTGGGATCCGGGAGATACACGGGAGCGACCGTGTTCGTCCCCGATTGGGCATAGGCGGCGTTGACGAGAAGCTGCGTATTGGCCGTGATTTGGTAGGGGTTCTGCACGTTGGTGTTGACCGCCCCGCTGGAGGAATAAACGGCCGACATCGAGAGCGAAATGGCCGTGAAGTCAATGTAGGACAGGTCCGTGTAAACCGCCGTGCCGGCACCCTGCGGAACAATCGTCTGCTCGAAATACTGGTAGCGCGTGGAGTAGTTCGGATCGTTCGGATTCTGGGCGGCGGGCGTGTAGCCGGGGCCCATCCCCTGGAGCCCGTAGGGCCCGAAATTCACAAAAATTCTTCCCCCGCTGAAATCGGTCACATTCACCCGCGCGATCCCGTCCGCGCCTGTGATCTGGTCGAGGGAATACGCCGTGTTGGCCTGCAGTTGCTGGTTGGCCCCAAAAACATTGCTGTAGGTTCCGGACACCGTCGAGGTCGTGTTCATGAACTGGATGAAGATCTGGCTCGAGCTCATCCCAGTGTCGTTCTGGAAAACGTAGGGAATCGGATCCACCGCCAGCGCAGGCCCAACCATCCCCACAAACACCGTTAAAAATGCACACGCGGACCAGAAGCGCCTTGACCTCAACAAACCCTTGCTTCGCCCGTGTGCCCCGGATGAAAGGAAGCTGGCTTTCCCCACCGAAAAAAACTGCTCCTCTGGATTTTGATGCTCCCGTCCAAGACTGGCACTACGAACCAAACTAAGCTTTTTCATATGATGAGAAGGTTGATAGCCGCCCTGCACGCTTAACTCCCGAGGTCGATTGTTTGATTCCGGTCAAAATTTGTCAACCCGAATTCATGCGCACCGGAATTCATACGCAACAGAAAGTTATTGCGTATCGTGATCGTGATAATGAAAAGCTGCTTTCAGCGGATGGCTTTTCTTGCCAGGTCCGCGGCGGGCGCTAAATTGGATGTTTTCATCCAATGAGCCAGACGTTACTAGACAAGGTATGGGAGTCGCACACCGTGCGGACGCTCCCGAACGGATCCACGCAACTTTTAATCGGCACCCACCTGATCCATGAGGTGACGAGTCCGCAGGCCTTCGGCATGCTGCGCGACCTCGGGCTGAAGGTGCTTTACCCATCGCGCACATTCGCAACGGTGGACCACATTGTTCCGACCGATGAGCGCGAGGAACCGTTCAGCGACAGCCTGGCCGACGAGATGATCAAGGCCCTGCGCCGGAACTGTGCGGACTCCGGGATCAAATTTTTCGATCTGCCGAGCGGGCAGCAGGGGATCGTCCACATTGTCGGTCCCGAGCAGGGGATCACCCAGCCGGGAACGACCATCGCTTGCGGCGACTCGCACACCTCGACCCACGGCGCGTTCGGGGCCATCGCATTCGGCATCGGCACCAGCCAGGTGCGCGACGTCCTCGCGACCCAGACGATGGCGATCCGCAAGCCAAAGGTCCGCCGGATCAATGTGGACGGAAAACTCTCCCCCGGCGTGTATTCGAAGGACGTCATCCTCCACATCATCCGCCAGCTTGGGGTGAACGGCGGGCTCGGCTACGCCTATGAATACGGCGGCAGCACGTTCGATGCCTTCACGCAGGAGGAGCGCATGACGGTTTGCAACATGTCCATCGAGGGCGGCGCCCGCGTCGGATATGTGAATCCGGACGAGACAACTTTCGCCTATCTCAACGGCCGGCCGTATGCCCCCAAGGGAAAAGATTGGGACGCCGCCGTGGCACGATGGAAGGGTTCCGCCTCGGACCCGGGTGCGTCCTACGATGATGTCATCTCCTACAAGGCTGAAGACATCGCGCCGACTGTGACTTGGGGGATCAATCCCGGCCAGGCGATCTTCATCGATGAGAACGTTCCGCGTCTGGATCAGATTCCTGAAAAGGACCGCGCCACCGCGGCGGAGGCGCTCGCCCACATGCACCTCAAGGCCGGGCAGCCGATCAAGGGAACAAAGGTGGATGTGGCATTCCTCGGAAGCTGCACGAATGGACGCCTGAGCGATTTGACCGAAGTTGCACGCCACATCAAGGGCCGCAAGGTCCGCGACGGAGTGAAGGCGATCGTGGTGCCGGGATCCCAGGGGGTCGCGGCTCTCGCCGAGAGCATGGGCCTCGCCGCCATCTTCAAGGAAGCCGGCTTCGAATGGCGCGGTGCCGGGTGCTCGATGTGCCTCGGAATGAACCCCGACAAACTCGTCGGCGACCAGCTCTGCGCGAGCTCGAGCAACCGGAATTTCAAAGGCCGCCAGGGCAGCCCGACCGGACGCACCGTCCTCATGAGCCCGCTCATGGTCGCCGCCGCCGCCGTCACCGGCGAAATCTCCGACGCCCGCAAAATCTTCAACGTGAAATAACCACAGAGTTTTTTACCGCAGATTCACGCAGAGGAACGCAGATTAAAGAATCCTTCCACCAAAATACGGCCCTTTCTTCCGCACAGTCATTCCGCATTCCGCATTTCAAATTCCACATTTTCCAAAAACATGTCTCTTGAAAAAATCACCCAGGTCACCGGTCGCGGCGTATACGTCCCCGGCGACGATATCGACACCGACCGCATCATCCCGGCGCGCTTCATGAAGTGTGTGACGTTCGACGGGCTCGGGGAGTTCGCCTTTTTCGACGCGCGCGACGCGGCGAAGTCCGAAGGTAAAACCCATCCGCTCGACAACGCACGCTTCACGGGATCGTCCATCCTGCTCTCGGGTTCAAACTTCGGCTGCGGCAGTTCCCGCGAGCACGCCCCGCAGGCGCTCTACCGGTTCGGGATCCGCGCGGTCATCGCGGAAAGCTTCGCCGAAATTTTCTTCGGCAACTCGACGACGCTCGGCATGCCGTGCGTCGCGATGAAACAGAGCGACATCAGCGCTCTCGCAGGGATCATCGAATCGGATCCCGGGGCCCTTCTGACCATCGACCTCCTTGAAGGCAAAGTCAGCGTTGCGGACATGGATTTTCCGGCATTCCTTCCCGACCACGTTCGGGAAGCCCTCGTGACCGGCCGCTGGGATGCGATCGCGGATCTTCTGGAAGGTCTCGACGATGTCAGGACCCGCGCCAACACGCTCGCCTACATGGCGACATAGCAGGATTTGCCATGGCGCAAGCGCGGCATGGTGAAGAGGCCTGCGACTTACCTGGAAAAAGTTTGAAGAACGGACCCTTTCGGTCGGTCCGGAGGCCCGCCCCTACCAGCGTGCGTTTGGTATTATACCAAATATTGCAGATAAGTGGACTCAGTTGTAGTCACGGCGCTTTGACTCGCACCCTGGCGGGTGTCTCACCCCTCCGGGGCTGTCTGGCGACAGTCTTCCTCGCTCTGCTCGGTTGTCGCCGTGCGCCCCGACAATCGA
>QYQL01000021.1 GCA_007280915.1 Verrucomicrobiaceae bacterium
CCGGCCATCAGGGGGGCTGTCAGCTTCGCAGGACCCACGGGTTCATAAAGCCGGATGGCCAGAATGTTTTTGCCCTTCTTCAGGGCGGAGGGCTTTATCGTGTAGGGACCGTGCCGCCGCACGTATCCCGTGCCTGGAAAATCCTGGTAGGTCGTCTGCTTGATGAGGTCGCCATTCCAATAAATGGTGTCGTATCCATCAATCGGAAGCTGGAGGGAAAAATCCCCGGCTGTGTTTGTGATCTCGATCTCTTTGCGCAGCCAGACTGCGCCCGACTCCGGAAGGCCTGGGGCCTTTACCTCGCCCGGGAGGGTCACCGGAATCCACCCCTCGGTGGAAACATCCATCCCGGCAAAGGGCGCCGCATCAGCAACCGGACGATCCTCGCGAGCATTCTCACGAACCCATTTGTCCATGCCCTCCACAAATGCACTTTTCTGCCCGGGATATTCCTTCACAACCGCCCAGTCGCGTTCGCGGGAAGCCTTCAAGCCGGGAATGCTGTCGATCGCTTCCACGCTCGTCCATGCCTCGGAGGGAGTTCCGCCCCAGGAGGTGTGAACCAGGCCAACCGGAACCTTCAACTCGTTCTGCAATTTCTTGGCAAAGTAATATCCCGCAGCGCTGAACGCACCGGATGTTTGCGGAGAGGCAGCCACCCATGCGCCCTCGGTATCGTCCTGCACGTCGCAGGTGGCATTTTTTTTCACAAGGAACTGACGAAGCATTGGGTTGGCCGATTGCACGATCTCCTCCGCCGCCCCGGTGGTGTTCGCGAGAACCCACTCCATGTTCGACTGGCCGGACGCCACCCAGACCTCGCCGACGACGACGTCGGCGAGCGTCAGTTTGTTTTTGCCCTCAACCTTCATCTCGAACGGCCCGGGTGCCGAGTTCTTCAGGTCGAGGGAGGCCATCCATTTGCCATCCGCTCCGGCCTTGGCCTTGGTGGCCTGACCACCCAGCATCACCGTGACTTCCTCTCCGGGGTCCGCCTTGCCCCAGATCGGAACCTTTGCGGATTTTTCCAGCACCATGTGGTCGGAAATGATGGCGGGCAGCTTGACGTCTGCAAAAAGGCAACCGGTGGAGACGGCGGCAACGAGGGCGATGGGGAGACAGGGAGGAACCTTCATGGACGGATAGCACGCCAAAAGACTTTCCTGGACAAGCGGGAAAATGCCGCCCTGTTTCAATTGACATCGGGCATGTTCGCGCTAGCGGTTTGATCGTGGTTGCTTTTCCTCCCCGCGCATGAAGACCGCCTGGAATGATTTCCTAAAACTCCTTGTCCCCGTCATCTTCGGGGCCGCAGGCGCTGTCGCCGCCGCGGACGAACATCCAAATTTTCTCATCATCGTCACCGACCAGCAGCACGCGGGAATGATGAGCTGCACGGGCAACCCTTGGGTCAAAACTCCAAACATGGACCGTCTGGCGGCAACCGGCGTCCGCTTTGAAAAGGCCTACTGCACGAACCCCGTCTGCGTGCCATCACGGTTCAGCATGTTCACCGGCTCGCTGCCCTCGGAGATCGGGATGGAAGACAACCGCGGAGAAAAAAATACGGTCCCGCCGGGAGTTCTCGAGCATGCCATGGGAACCATTTTCCGCCGGGCGGGATACGTGACGGTCTATGCGGGAAAAATCCATCTGCCCGGACAGCCGGGCGTCGTTGGGCGCGTGGAGCCATATGGATTCGAGCGCATCTCCCCGGGAAAAATCGACGACTGGGCCGACGGACGAGACGAAGCCGTGGCCGCCTGCGTGAGGTTTCTCGGAGAAAAGCATGACCGCCCCTTCCTGTTGGTGGCCTCACTGATCAACCCGCACGACATCTGCTACATGGCAATCAACGACTTCATGCGTCACACGGGACAGCCCGTTCCAAAAGGCGCGCACGAGCCGTATCTAGCGGCCGCGCTGAAAATCCCGGATGGCGTCACGGAGGGGGAGTTCTACGAAAAGTTCTGCCCGCCGCTGCCCGACAACTTCGAAATTCCCCGGCAGGAACCGGAGGCGCTCGGCGGGTTCAAAGGGCAGAGCAACTTCCGGACTTACGCGCGGGAAAAATGGACCGAGAAAGAGTGGCGGCTTCACCGCTGGGCCTATGCGCGTCTGACGGAAAGCGTCGATGCCCAGATCGGCAGGCTGCTCGATTCGCTGGAAAAAGCCGGCCTCGACAAAAACACCGTGGTGGTCTTCACGAGCGACCATGGGGAGCATGATTCCGCACACCGGCTCGAACACAAGGACACGTATTACGAGGAGGCGGTTCGCGTGCCGTTCATCATCAGCTGGAAAGGCAAAACGTCCGGAGGAAAGGTGGACAAGGACCACCTGATCTCGACCGGGTTGGATTTGATTCCGACCCTCTGCGATTTTGCAAATATTCCCGTCCCCCCGGAGCTGTGCGGCCGCGGAGCGCGCATGCTCACCGAAGGCCTCCACTCCTCCAACTGGCGCGATGCACTGGTCATCGAGCACAACAACCTCCGCGTGCTTCATATGGGGAAAACGAAATACGTCATCTACGGGGACGGCGCGAACCGCGAGCAATTTGTGGACCTCGAAAAGGATCCCGGAGAAATGAAAAACATGGCGCAGGATCCTGGTTACAAGGACCGGGTCCGCGAGGCACGGGAGGCTTTGAAAGACTGGTATTCTCAGGCCGGACTGCCGCTGGATCCAAAATTCATCGTGACCGATTGAGCGCAGCCTGAGGCGGTCAACGCATCCCTGCGAGCAGTTCCAGCATCGTCTGGGTTTTTTCCGCAAAAACATCGCGTCTCACAACATGGATCGCGCCACCGCAGGCCAAGGAAATCGGCAATGGCTGATTTGAGGGCGCCTGATCCCAGCCGGCCTTGACTGCCACGCTCGCGCCACGTGCCATCGCCGTGTAAAAATTCACCTTGCAGATCCCGTCTTTGCCGACGGTCTGCAGGCAGTCCCCCAGACTGCTTGTTCCATGAAGCGCTTGGATCGGACCGACCTGCTTCTGGATTCCCTGTGCGATATCGCGGCGGTATTCCAGTGGCACCTTGGAAAGCGTGCGGTGCTCGGTTCCTAGATTGGGAACAACAAGATCCACGCCGGTTAGCGTGACGAATTCACGAACCTTCAGGGGATCGGAAAGCATTTTTACTTCGCTGAGTTGCCTGCGCTCGATTTCCGCGCGCTCGTAAATTTTGTCCGGACAGGCCTCGACCACAACCCTCTTCCCCGCCGCCCTCACATAGTCTCCAGTGAGCTCCACGTTTTTTTCAAACTCATGAAGACTCGCGTCGAACATGATGATCCCCATGGCTTCCTGGAACCAATGGGATTTCATCAGATTCAGATCGGCCTCCAGAGGAACCCAGCCGTGGTCCAAAAACGGAATAGCCTCCACCCGGTCGAAGATCCCAGCCCGGCAAGCATAGACATCCAACCAGCCGAGCCAAGTCCGTGCGGCGGATTCCAAGGCTTCTGCGCCTCCACCCATGGCGAGCCGTCCGAGCTGCGGGTGATCCGGATACGATGCCGTCACCCCGATACCGACAACAACGGCTGGCTTGTCCCGTGCGATCGCATGGCGCTGGGCACCGAGAAAAATCCCCTCCATCTCGTCCGCCGTTTCCGCATTGGGACAAAGGATGGGGATGCCTCCTCTTTCACTCAGGCGCTTCAAGACTTCAGTTCGATCTCTGACAAATTTCATGATTCACAGGTTGAGTTATTATGCCGCAAAGCTTAATTGGGAAAGCGTGCCGAATTTGAAAGACGTGGCGCGGGAGGCAAATGTGCATCCCACCACCGCCTCCAGTGTGCTCAACGATGCCTCGGGCAATTCCCGCTTCAGCGCGGAGACGCGCCTGCGTGTCGAGGAGGCCTCCCTCAGGCTCGGCTACGTTCGAAACCGCGCTGCCAGCGGCCTCCGGATCCGCCGGAGCCACACCGTTGGTCTCGTGGCCGGCAATCTCCAAAATCCGTTTTTTGCCCTGCTCTCCCTGGAATTGGAAAAACGCCTGCACCTGCTCGGCTATGAACTTCTCCTCACCTGCCACGGGGTGGACAATGCGGATGATGAGCGCCGGCTTGCAAAGACCCTTGTCGAGCGCTCGGTGGACGGACTTCTGATCTGGTCCGAGATGCGCGGGGGCCGGACGGCAAAGCTTCCCACAAAGCCCGGATGCCCGAGGGTTTTTCTCGGCTACGGTCCCCCACGGGAATCCGCCGTAACCATCGACATTGAAGACGGGATCGCGCTCGCCGTGGATCACCTCATCGCTGCCGGATGCCGCAGAATTGCGTTCTTTTCCCCGGCTTATGCCAGATTTTCCGGACTTCCAAAGCCGCGTCCTGAACTGCTTCTGGAAGTCTGCCGTCGCCGCCGCATCCGAAAGCCTCTTCTGTTTTACTACGACGGAGAGAGCTGGGACCTGCAGGCTGCTGTCCGGGGGGCGGTCGATATTCTGCCGCGAGTCGATAAAGACACAGGGGTGATCGGATACAACGATGTCTGCGCTCTCGCCTGGTTTCTCTCCGCCCGTGAGCAAAAGCGAAAGGACCCGGTCATCGGGTTTGACGGAACCCCGCTTGTCAGAGCCATGCCGGGCAGAATCCCGTTCGTGGATCTCCGCCCCGCCCTCATCGCGGAAAAGGCAGTGGAACTGCTCGTCAACCTGATGGAGGGAAAATCCTGCGGCGCGCGGCGACTCTCCGTCGCCCCGGCTTTTGTCCGGCCCTGATAGGAACCGGTCACAACGGAAAAGATTCGGAAACACCCACACATTTTAAATCTTGACCTATCGTTAGGTCAAGATTGTATATTACAATCATGCCCTACGATTTGATCGCCATCGGCCTGAATGCCGTGGATGTGCTGGTGCGGCTGCCGGAATCAGTGAAGCACGACGACAAGCAATTCGTGGAAGACCTGCTCATTCAGGGCGGCGCGCCCGTCGGGTCGGGCTGTTGCGGCGTGGCACGTTTCGGATTCCGGGTCGGCATTGTGGCGCGGCTGGGAAACAACACGCTCAGTTCGATCAGCATCGAAGATTTCCGCTCCAACGGAGTGGATACCGGGCTGGTGGTTCACGACGAGGAGTCCCGACCGGCCATCGCGCTCGTCGAGATCGATCACCTCACCGCGGCACGCACGGTGTTCATCCAGATGGACCACTACGGCTATCTGAAGTGCGCGGATATTCCAGCTGCGCACATCGCGCAGACGAAAACGCTTCTTGTGGACAGCTACGATCTCGATGCCACGGAGGCAGCGCTCGAATCGGCTGCGGGAACCCCCTGCCGGAGCATCCTGGACTTCGAATCGGGAGACACGGTGCGGTTGAGAAAACTTCTGGGCATGGGGACCGATCCCATCCTCCCGCTGGGAGCCGCGCGGAATCTGACCGGCCAGACGGATCCCGGCGATGTGCTCCGGTCCCTCGGGGATCTCTGTCCCGGACAGGTCGTGGTCACGGACGGGATTCATGGCAGCTGGGCTCTTGATCGCAATTCCGGCGGAATCCTCCACCAGAAAGCGTTCGTCGTGCAGCCGGTGGATACGACCGGCTGCGGCGATGCGTATCACGCCGGATACATCGTCGGTCTTCTCGAAGGCTGGCCACTGGAAATCCGTATGGAATTCGGCGCCCTTCTGGCCTCGCATGTGGCGGGTCGGGTCGGCGGCCGGACAGCTCTCCCGTGGCGGAAGGACGCCTCGTCCATGATCCGGCCTGATCTCTCCTCAACACTCGCTCAAAAACTCTCAACCCTCTTATGAAAAAGCAGCCCCTCACTTTCGCCCTCTACTTTGGAAACCGCGGATTCTTTCCGGAAACCCTGATCGCCGGAGCCCGCAAGGAACTGACCGCGCAGGTCGAGGCCCTCGGATACAAGACCCTGCTACTTGAGGAATCCGCCACGCGGTTCGGCGCGGTCGAAACGCCTGACGAGGGACGCGTGTATGCGCGCTTTCTGGAGCAGAACAAGGGGAAATACGACGGGATCATCCTCTGCCTCCCGAACTTCGGCGATGAGACGGGGGCTGTAACCGCGCTACTGGATTGCGGCGTCCCGATCCTGATCCAGGCGTATCCCGACGAACTCGACAAGATGGGATTCAAGGAACGGCGGGATGCCTTTTGCGGAAAATTCTCGATCATGGACGTCTTCTACCAATACGGCCTGGCCTACACGGTCTTTCCTCCGCACGCCGCTCATCCCGACAGCAAAACATTCCGGATCCAGCTCGAGAAATTCGCCGGCGTCTGCCGGATCGTCGGGAAGATGAAGCGGATGACGGTCGGAGCGATCGGAGCGCGCACGACGGCGTTCAAAACCGTCCGCTTCGACGAGCTCACGCTCCAGCGCTACGGGATCACGACCGAGACGATCGACCTGTCCGATGTTTTCCTGCGGGTGAAAAATTTCGACGCCTCCCGGGATGAGTTCAAGTCCCGCAAGGATTTCCTGCTCGGCTACGCGAACTGCTCGAACGTCCCCTCGCCTGCGCAGGACACGATGTCGAAGCTTTCAATCGTCATCGATGACATCATCGAGGAATACCGGATGGATGCGATCTCGTTCCGATGCTGGATTGAGTTGGAGAAAGAACTGAAAATCGCCCCGTGCCTGTTGATGAGCGAACTGAACAACCGCGGGATTCCGGCGGCCTGCGAAGTGGACATGTGCAACGCGATCACCATGTATGCGCTGCGCCTCGCCGCCGAGAAGCCTGCGACCTGCCTCGACTGGAACAACAATTACGGCGAGGATCACGACAAGTGCATTTTATTCCACTGCGGTCCCGTCCCACAGGATCTGATGACGGCGAAGGGCGAGGTCGTGGACCATCCGATGTTTGCCAAGGCGCTCGGCGCGGGCTGCGGATGGGGACCGAACGTCGGCCGCATCTCCGCATCACCGATGACCTATGCCAGCGCCAAGACCGAGGACGGAAAATTCCACTACTACCTCGGCGAGGGCAACATGACAGCAGATCCGATCGCCGAGGGATTCTTCGGCTGCGCGGGAGTCGCGCACATTCCTAACTTGCAGAAAAAGCTGAACATCATCGGCCGCACCGGATACCGTCACCATGTGAGCATGACGTTCGGAAGTGTCGCGGATGCGGTCCGCGAGTCGTTCTCCACCTACCTCGGCTACTCCCCAACCGAAATCGAATAACCCCATTTATGAACTCCTCCCTCCTCCGCTTCCTTGCCGTGACAGCTTGCATCCCATTGGCTGCTTGGGCCGACGAAATCCGCCTGAATCTGATGGACTCGCCCGACCGTGTCGGCACGTATTACATCGCCGACAAGGAGAATTCCGGCACAGTCACCGGCCCGCAGCAGGGGCAAATCCTTCACATTGACGAGAAGGGCTGGCCGATCCATGTGGGAGATTGGGCCGCGCAGGATGGACCGGGGTATATGGTTAAGTATTTCCTGCTGTTCCACCTTCCGCAGGCGGAAGGCAAGAAGCTCACCCGTGCGACGCTGCGTCTGTATCTCACCCAGATCCGGCATGATGCCACGGAAAATCCGCTTCCCCAGGCTCTCCTCGTCCATGCGGAGGACTGGCAGGATACGCGGTGGTCTGCCGATTCCGAATTCCACGGACTGCAAGCCCTGCATTTTGCGGATCAGGAGGCCTTCTCGAATTCGGTTCCTCTTTGCGGACCAGACAGCAAACCAGGATTCATCGACATCGATGTGACCGGGATGATCGAGTCGGACTACCGGCGGGACCCCGAACCCGTGACCGCATTCCGCCTGGAAATGGCCGACCACGAGACACTCGACAGCACCGATGGGCTCGGCAATTCCTACAACTTTTGGGGCCCCATGCCGCAAACCCAGGACAGACTGCCGACGCTTGTTCTTTCATTCGAGTAAATCAACATCCCATAGGGGCAGAGTTTAGCATGAAACCTCGTCTTCAGATGGGAGGTTGCCTGTTGATGACAGCCGCCGCGATGGGGCGATAGCATGGGCGCGAACTTTCCTCTTCCCTAACTCCGGAGAGTCTCAAGCGCGGCAGGCAGGGAAACCAATTCAGTGCTTTTCACTTTTCAAGGAATTTCCGGGCGTGTCGGATTGCGAAGGGGATTTGGCTTGGTGGAATTTTCGGAAAATCCGGTCGAGCCAGCTTTCCGGCGCATTCGTCCGCGAGGATGGTTTGATCGCCAGCGTCTCCCGCATTTGTTCCGAAGACGCCGCGATTTCCTCCGCGCTGGCGGCGTGGCCCAGCACGCGAAAGCGGGCGATATCGCCGGCGAAGGATTCTGAGGTTTTCCCCTGTGCAATTTGCAGGGCCTCGGCTGCGGCTTTGGGAAAAACCGTTCCGGGCTTTCCGCCGATCAACGTGAACTCGTCGGTTCGTGCTCCCGGACAGGGCGCTTCTCCGTCGGGACGCCCATTGACATAAAGCCTGAGTTGGTCGCCGGCATAGACTGCGGCGACATGGTTCCATTGCCCGCCTTCGAGGGGAATGGCGCCGGAAATTTTTACGCTTTGGCGACGTTCATTCGAACGCTCCAGCTCCAGCGTGCCTCCGGAAACAAGAGTCAAATTAAAACAGGCGGATTGGCTGTAAAGGAATGCCTGCCGGGCATCGGTCGCATCCGGTTTGATCCAGAACTCAACCGTGGCATCGACCGGAGGAAATGTGAACGGCCCCTGCCGGATCCGGTCATCCCTCCCATCGAACCGCAGCGCCCACCAGGGTGCGCCAGTGTCCACGGGGACGATCCCGGCACGCGACGGAGAGTCCGCCGGCCCCAGCGGCAGGGGGCGCTGGAGCGGTCCCCGGTCGGAAAGCTCGTTGATATTCTTCTGACCGTTCAACGGCGCGATCACCGGATCCTGCACCACGCTGCAATCCTTCAACCGCGGAGCGGGGATGGCGGCTGGACGGGGGAATCCAACCGTCCCATCCTTGAAACGAATGACGCTGAAATAACTGTCCGTCCGGTCCGCCACCCAGCGTTTCGACCAGCCGGCCAGATAGGGCATCGGAGCGTATCCCGGCCCGACGTAATAGGGCTCGGACCAGCCGGCTTTCACTTCTTCGGACGGAAGGGCATGGCTCAGCGGATTCGGGCTCCGCTCAAAAACCACTCCATCCATCGCATTCCAGTCAATTCCCGAGATTCGCAGGGTCCTCGGATAGCTTTCCCCGGCAGCCGTCTCGATCCGGAGCGCGGCGGCGCCAAGTTCTCGCACGCGATTCAAGGGGATGTGGAACCACTGGCGCGAGGCTTCTGCCCCGCCCGCCAGCACGGTGATCGGCGCGAGATTGGCGACGGCGATATCCAGACGCTTTCCGTCGATGAGGATTTCCGGAGTCCGAGGAATGGCGAATTGCGCTCCATCCCATGCCTTGTCGGCTGCGAATTCCAGGACGGCGTGGCCCGGGAACGCGGTCGCCTTCACAAGGGGCACAGGCGCAGATCCGCCGGTTGGAAAGGCGACCTGGAGATTGGTGGAAATCCGCTTGGCGACTTCCTCGGCGGTTTCGTTTCCCGTCCACTTCGGGTCCAGGACAAGGAGTTCAAACTCCGCTTTCTGCGACGGCGACAGCGTTTTTTTGTAGCTCAGGAACGCTTCCGGCTTCTTCATTTCCGGCCAGCGTCCGGTGCGCCATCGCGAACCGAAATACCGGGCGAGATCCAGAAACGTGAAGCTTGAGTTCTCGGAACACTCCATCTCGGTGTTTTCCGAGTAGTCGCTCAGCATCGTCAGATGGACAAAATCCGGATTGTTTTCGATGACATCAAGCCATTGCCGCCGGAGAAATCCGGTGCCGCGCGGCGAGAGGAGGTTGCCCGCCCGCATCGAGCTGACATACCCCGGAGCAATCCCCGCACCCACCACCTTGGCGTCGTCGAAAGAGCGCCCGAACCGCATGAAGTCGGGCATGATGCTCTTTTCATCGGGGCGCACGCCGCTTGTGTGGCTGACAAAAAAATATGTACCGGCCAGCGGTGTGATGGGCTCGCGAAACCGGTCGGGAACTTTTGTCGTGACCGCCACTTCGATCGAACTCACGTCGCCGATGACAAAGGCATTTCCCCCCGCTGCGCGAACCATCCCGAGCCGTTCCTTCCAGACGTCCGCCGATTCCGTGTCATAGGTGAGGAATGCCGGAACCTTGTCATTTCCGACCGTGAGCAAACCGGGGTGATCGCGCAGGAATTCCCCGTTTTTTCCTTTGGCTTCCCAGACCTTCTTCAAAATATCCGGCGTCCATTTGAGCTCCCGCGAGGGCTCGAGCATGGGGACGACACGCACGCCGGTGCCCGAGTCGCGGGCCAGATCCACATAGCGTTCAAGCATCGCCGGAACGTTCATCTCCGAAAAAAAATCGAACCCCAGCACGTCAATGCCCGCCGCTTTCATATCCTGAAACTCCTGCTCCATGTTCCGCACCAGCGGGGCGTTTCCATAGAAGCCGCTGATGATTTTCTCCCCTGTCGGTGCCACCAATTCGCCCTGAACAAGCCGTGCCGATCCCGGAAGACACCAGTCCATGACCGTTCCCACGATCACCCGGGGAAATTCCGCCGCCGTCGCGGAAGGCGGTGTCGCCGGCGCGACGGTTGGGGCACTCTCTCCCTCGGAAAAGGCCGTTCCGATAAGAGGAAGAAACAGAATCCAGAGGAGTTGCTTCATCCGAATTCAGGGTTTCGAGCTTTTGAAGTCCTCTTCGCCCAGTGCGCCGCTGTAGATCTTCAGGGCGGCCATCCGGCCCTGGAACGGCGCGGATTGGTTGAAGTTATTGATGCCCAGAACGGTCAGCGGCCAGACGTATTGCTTCGGGTTGTCAACCTTCACCTCCGGGGAGCGGAGGATCTCGCCACTGTCCTCCACAAACAACTGCTGCACGCCACCCGAGAATCGTGCCATCCCGTGAAGCCATTGTCCCAAAACAACAGGCTTGGAAATTTCCGCATAGGACCACTCTGCTCCGCGAGACTCGGGAGCCAGCATGAAGGCCAACTTTCCATCCGGCTTCACCCGGATGACTACCCCGCTCGTGTTTCCAAGCACCATAGCCTCCCGCCCGTTCACGTCCACTTTGATCCAAAACTCGATCGTGAAATCCACGTCTGCCAGCTTGGCGGGAATGCTGATCCATGCGTTTCCCGATCCGTCGAATACGGCCACTTCCGTGATATCGCCGATCTGGTCGGCAACCAACGGGATGGCCTCCTTGTTTTCCGGCGGTTTCACCTTGGCGGGTTCGGAGCTTCCCGCAAGATTGGCAAACTCACCGTTCGGCTGATCAAACCTCCAGTGGCCGGCCAATTCCTGCGCGCCGGATGGAAGTGCCATCGCAGAAATGGCGAGCCCGATAAGAAGCATGGATTTTTGTATTTTCATAATGGGTGAGGAGTCAGGTTATTTTCTTCCAGGGACGAATGGTGGGAGCGGATGGCTGTTCCAGTCGTATTCCACGCGGTCCGGGCCGAGGACTTCGGCTTCCAGCTTCGCCCGGAGCTCGTCGCGAATCTTCCCATAATCCGGCTGGTAGGCGAGATTCTGTTTTTCCCCGGGATCGCTTTTTTCGTTGAAGAGCATCATGTCCAGTTCCTCGGCGGGCTGGCGCTTCGCCCAGTCCATATCCTTTCCATAGACGAGATCTTTCGGGCGAGTCTTCATGGAAAACGCCCAGTCCCCGGTGCGGTAGAGCGCCCAGTGCCCGAAGACATGCCCGGTCTCGCAGATGATGTGATCTTTCTCGGGCAGCTTTCCGGAAACCAAGTCCTGCAGCGGCACGCCGTCGAAGTTCTCCCGGTATTTTTTTTGATTCGGATCCACTCCGGCGAACTTCAGGATGGTCGGGGCAATATCGGTGAGCTCGACCATGCCGCGATAGCGGGTGCCCGGCGGGAACGCTTTCTGGTCGGATGTGGCGACGATCAGCGGGACCCGCACGCTTTCATCATACATGGTGAATTTTCCGGCGATCCCATGCTCGTGGAGGTGCCAGCCGTTGTCGGAGGTGAAGATGATCATCCAGGGACGCTTTTGCTGTTCGCAGAACGCCTTAAAATCCGCGACCGCCTTGCCGACAAGCTCGTCTCCATAGGCGTTGTAGGCGTAGTAGTGCTGGATGGTTTTCCGCTTTTCCTCCGGCGACATCTCGTAAGTTTTGAGATTATTGATGAGGTCGGCCATCTGGGGGTCGTGCGACCGGATGTCGGCCAGCTCGTCTTTTGAAAAATCGGGGATCTCGAAAGAGATTTTCTCGAACTCCCTCGCGACGTCCTCCGGAGGGAGGATCGGCGTGTGCGGGAAGACGAAGGACAGATCAAAAAAGTTCGGCCGGGAATCGCCGGCGTTCTGGCGAAGCTCGAGGATCGACCGGAAATCCTTCAGGATGAAATCATCCATCGTCCGGTCCCGCCCGCGATCGCTGTAACCGGCCAGGACCATGCTCTTTTCCGTCGGATGCGTCATAGTATAGGCGCGGATCACGCCGAATTTTTTGTCGTCCGGCGGCTCCTCGTTGATTTTGATCACCTGCTTTCCATCCGCGCCGGTCGAGTAGATGTAAAAATCGCGGTCGGGCATGTTGCGCGCCTTCTCCAGCGTGATATTCCAGAGCCCGTTTTCCTTCTGCCCGTGCTCGTAGCGTTCCTTGTTCCGGAAAAAAATGTGATCCTTCCCCACCAGGGCCTTCCAGTAATCCTTCTCGTCAAACAAGACTGTCGGAAGATCGGGCTTGTAAAACGCGGTGTCGTCGTGCGTCCGGTCGAAGTTATAGACCCCGACGTGATGGCAGTATTTTCCCGCCATGACCGCACGCCGGCTCGTCGCGCACTGGGGGGACGGGACAAAGGCATTTTCAAACAAAACCCCCTCCTTCGCCAGCCGGTCCACATTCGGCGAAACCGCATGCGGATTGCGCCCGTAGCACGCCAGGGTTTTGCTGTTCTGGTCGTCCGTCATGATGAGCAGAATGTTGGGATCCTCCCCGAACAAATGCGCGGCCGTGAAAAACAACGCGACGGCCAGCGGGACGAGCGCCAATGGGCTTGATCCAAAAACCGTGATTGCCCGCGAAGCCTCGAAGGAAGAGAAGGGCGGGGACCCCCATCTTAAGAATCTTACCACCAGGGCACCAAGACACAAAGAATGAAGGCTGACGGGATTATGGTTCGCTCCCCCTCCGCACCTTTGCGCCCTTGTGGTGAAATGACGGGAAGAACCCAGGGGGGATTTTCCGTCCGCATTCCGGAACCTGATCATTTCAGTTCGCATGGTTGTCCAACTTGCAGCCAACACAACCGCAAGAAAACACATACTTCATCACACGCCACGCGATGCAAAAGATTTGTTGATTTACTAAGCATTTCGCTGGCAGAAGCCGTGAACGATCCGGCCTGCTACGGCTTGTCGGGGAAGAACTGGTCGATCACCGGCTGGATCGCGTCCGCCCAGATCTGGTAGCCTTTGACGTTCGGGTGGAGGAAGTCCGGCATGACGTCCGAGCTCAGCGTGCCATCCGTCTCCAGGAATTTGTCGCCGAAGTCGCGGTAGATAATTTTGTTCCCGTCCGCGAAACCGGCGATGATGTTGTTGATCGTCTTGATCTTGGAGCGGACGGGATCCGTTGCTTCGTGGCCGCGCGGAAAGATGCCCTGCAGGAGGATCGTGGCGTCCGGGCAGCGCCTGCGGTAATCGTCCACGACCGCCTTCACGCCTTCCGCAATCTGCGCCTCGCTGTTGGTGAACATGTTGTTCGTCCCGATCATGATCGCAATCAGCCGGGGATGCATGTTGTTCATCTGGCCCTGCGAGAGCCGCCAGAGCAGGTGCTCCGTGCGGTCGCCGCTGATGCCGAAATCGAAGGCGTCGAGCTTTCCGTAGCGCTCGGCCCAGATTTGTTTGCCTTCCGCCTGCCAGTTGTCGGTAATCGAGTCGCCATCGAAAATCAACCGGATGCCACCCGATTCCGAGGCGGCTTTTTCAATCGTCATTTTCACCCGCTGGAACCACTCGAGCCTGGGCAGGGGAAGCGTTGCCTGGTTCACCCCCGGCGGAACCACCGGGAACGACGAAGGCATGGGCCATGGTGCCAGAGTGTTGTTTTCCGCAGCGGCGGAAGAGTCGACCACTTGCGCCCGCTCCCTCAGCTCCTGGGCACTCAGGCCGGATATCATGGGGGATTTGACCGGCCAATCGCCGCCGATCCGCACGGCGATTTTTCCATTGACCGCTTCCTCGGTCGTGCCGTCGTTGTAATGGACCTGGACCTTGCGCCCGTCCGGAACGGCGATGGAGAGACGGCACTCGGCGACTCCCTTGGCCGTCCACAGATAGGCATGCGGGACGCCGTCACGAACAAAGGCGCGCCCGAGCACCGAGCTGCCGATTTGGATCGCGGGATCGACGAACGGCCGCGCTTTGCCTTTCAGCGAAAACGTCCATTCGTTGTGGCCGGGCTTCACATCGCGGCAAACCGCCACCCCGTTGAGATTGTCCGTCGAACCGTCAACAATGGGAACGAATCTTCCATTCTGCAGCGCCTGAACCTGGAGCCCGCTTCCGGAGAGCGGAATGCGCCACGCCGCCACCGGCAGAAACGGATACGCCTTCGGGGAATCCATCCGGATGCGGATTGTGACTTCGTCTGCAGCGGCGGATGTCATTCCCACATCGGCTTTCACGCCGGAGAGGTCTTCCATCTTCGGCACAAAATTCGCGGACGTGATGTGATCCGGGTCGATGAGGCCCACGGGATATTTCCGCAATCCATCGGCATTATCCCACGGGGGATTCGACCACGGCTGGGTGTAGTTCCAGTAGAACCGTGGCAATGCATTTCCGTCCCAGTGGTCGCTGTGGAATTCCGCGTTGCTCAGCTCCATGTGGTCGGCGAGCTGGTCGGGCTTCAAATCCTCGGACAACCCCGCGTAGATGTCCGGCCAGTAGATCCAGTTTTCCGGCTGGTGGTCGTAGTGGTTGTAGAAGTAGTCGGCCATCCCCTCGCCCTGCGTGAAGACGATCTTGTGCGTTCGGGCCTTGTTCCGGAGGTATTCAACCGCCAGGCAGTTCGCGAGGTTCCAGTCGGCCCGCTGCGTGAAGTTTTCCAGGCTGATCGAAAGAAAGAGCGGCTCCTTCTGGTGGGCCGCCTCGCTCGTCCACGCGTCCACCATGGTTTCGAACCGGTCGATGTTTTTCGATTGGGCCCCCCGGTCGATCATCTCCTTTTGGTAGGCGGAGTCGGAGCAAATGAAGGCGTTCTTCGGGCATCCCTCCATCGTCATCATCGTGAACATCCGCACCGCTGAGGTCGTTCCCTGGGGGAGCTGGACGATGGATTTGCCGGGTGCCACTTTGCGGAAATCGTCATCGGCCACATAGTAGGGAAACGGCGGGGCCCCCACGTGGTTGATGAGCCAGGAATTGTTTTCATCAATCCCGTCGCGGCTGTTCTGCCACTGGCACATGCTGTCCAGCACCTTGACCCCCGAATCCCGCGCGATCCCCGGGGTTTCCGATCCCTGCGTATAGGTGGCAAGAAGATTCAAGGGGCCGAGCCCCAGAATTTCCCAACAGCGCTTCACCTGGTCCAACCCCACGCGCTGCACATCGGGCGGCACGCGGAAGAGATTGGTGTCCGGGCTCGTCGGAAGGATCCAGTCGGCGTTGAACAGGGGCGAGGCCGAATCCCCCCAGAGATGCTGGATTCTGGAGAGAACCCGCGAGTGGAGGATCGTTTTATCCGGCGGAAATACGAAGTAGCGGCCGTAGTCCCATTCCCCGCACCAGAAATCGGAGGCCAGACCCAGTTGATGGATGAGCTCAAATGCCGGCGGGCTGGGGTAGGTCTTCGAGGCGATGTCCCTCGGAGGTTTTTCCGGCTCCCAAAGCGTCGGCTGGGTGGTGAATTGAAAGCGATAGACGGCGTATCCGTCATCCACCACGCCAAGCATCCGGTTCAGCGTTTCCTCCCCCGCTTTCCAAACCACCTGCCAGTTGCCGGGCCGGTCGGGAACCAGTTTCACGACAGCCACCTGTTCCGTCGCATCCGATCCGGAAGGCTCCCATTTCAAGACCAGGGGACGCTTGTCGCCCGGATTGGCACCGAGAAAGTCGGGGACAACCCACGCCTCGGACGGGACCGGCATCGTCCCCTTCACACGAAGGGTCAGGGTCACCGGCTCTCCTTTCCGAACCATCTGCGGATGGACATTCAAGCCGGTCGCATATCCCCATTTCCCGCTCTCCTTTTCCTTGGCGACCGCGGCGGCGAGAGAATCCAAAACCTTCCCGTTGTCGAGAATGTGGACACGCGTCCACTCATCGCAACTTGCCCGCCACTCCTTTTCGGTCATCGGCGGATGGTCACCCTCCGCGCGCAGCTTGAAATCCAGAATGCGGCCCATGGGTTTGTATTGGGGCGGGGTGGGGCCCTCCATGTGGAACATCCAGAAACCGGAGGAGGAGGACTCTCCCGTGGGGCAGGCAAACTTCTGATCTCCCACCGTGACGCCGTCCTGCGCCACCTCCAGATGCACCGTGAAATCCCCCTTCGGATCCGGCGCCAGCTTTCCCGTCCCGATGGTTTTCCCGTCCACATCAACCCGGAATTTTCCCGACTGCTCAACGGACAGTCTCCCCAGGCACTTTTCGATGCGGTCCCACTCGAAGGGTTTCCCCCATCCCATGACGAACATCGGCGCGTCCACCTCCCCGAACTCAAACCGGACATCCGCCGAGAATGCGCCCATGTTGAGAGGATGAACGGCGCAGGACGACAGGGTCACATCCCGATGGGCATAATCGAATGTGAGCGGTCCACGGCCTTTGCTCCAGATTCTCGAGCCATGACGCCAAGCAATGCCGGGGTTGCTAAAATCGTCCGCATACGTCGTGGAGGCGACGGCGGGTTCCAGAAACCCGCCGGACAGCAGGCACACAAGCAGCGGCAAAATCCGTTTCATGCCAGATTGCCGGGTCACTGCACTTCCAGCTTCAGCTTTTTGAGTGCCAGAAAGGGCGGCGGATCATTGAGGGGACTGTCGAATTTCAGCGGAAAATTCAGGTCGATATTCGTTGAGCCAGCCCCATTCAGCGCGTCCACCAACTGTTTCTTCTGTTCGGCGGAGAGCCGGGAAATATCGCAGGTGAAGTCGTGAAACTCCCCGTCGTTGACAACGGAAACGGGAAGGGGCACCCGAGCCAGAAACTTGTCATGCGTGTCCTGCGCTTCCAGAAAAACCGGGGTCTGCAAACCTGCTGTGGCGGCAAGGGAGAAACTCACGATCAACTTGTCGAGATCCTCCACCGTCACATTCCCGGGATTCCAATCCGGCATCGTCAGCAGGAGGTAAAACCCGCCGAAATCAACCGGCCCGCCGGATGCCCGCTTCACAACCAAAGCCGACTCCTTGAGTGGATCCCCGGCCGGACTGTCGGTAGCCTGGACTTCAAATGGTTCAGGCGCCTGATAATAGACAATGTAACCGTTGGGTTCCGGTTGGTCGGAGAAAGCGATTTTCTTGTTCGTATAGCTCCCGGAGGTTCCGGCCAGGACGACGGCTTCCCCCGATCCACGGAACTCATGATCGAAGAGAATATTTCCCGCTTTCAGTTGTGAGGGGAACACGCATGCCAGGCAGAGTGAAATGGACGCGGAAAGGGTGGATGTTTTCATGATCTGTCTTTGTTCGGGTGGTTTCGGAAAGATAGACTAACCGGAGGGAAATGTCCTTCCCCAACTTGCAGCCCACTCAGCCTAAACAGAACA
>QYQL01000079.1 GCA_007280915.1 Verrucomicrobiaceae bacterium
CCACGCGATGAAAGGCTGGTCAAATCTGCGCCATGAAAATTCTTCCTCATCCAACACGGGCCTTCCGCATCTTGTCAGCGGCTGCGCTCGTTTTCTGTACCGCGCTTCCGTCTGGCGCCCAGCTTCCGCCGGTGAATCCGCCCAGGGAATGGGCGCTTACGGATGGGAATGTCTCCGCCGCCTTGGACACGTTTGACGGGAGGACCGTCGTTCTCAGGTTTCCGAACGGGCAGCGCAAAAGCGTTCCCTCGGAGAGCCTTGGCGAAGCGGATGCCTCTTATCTGGCCGAGTGGCAGGAAAAGCAGCCGGTCGTGATGCCGGACTCCGCGGGCGTGGACATCAGCAAGATCCAGGTGGAAGTCATCAGCGAGGATGAGAAGGAATCAAAATTCGTCTACCGCACGCAGAATTTTGAATTCACCTGCGAGGGTAAGCTCACCCAGGCTCTGCTCCGCGACGTGGCCAGAAACTTCGAGGCCACCTACGAACTCGTGAAGGCCCTGCCGTGGGGGATCGTGCCCGAACCGGAGGAAGGCGACCGATTCCGCGCGCTTCTGGTCCGTTCCAAGGTGCACTACGAAGAGCAGGGCGGGCCGAAAAACAGCGGGGGCTTTTACTCCGGAGCCCGCAAGATGTTCATCATCCCGTTTGAAAACCTCGGAATCAAACCTCTCGGGAAGAGCTACACGAAGGCTTCCGATTACAACTCGGACACGCTTGTCCACGAATTGACGCATCAAATGATGCACTCCTCTCTCAACCTCCTTCCCCCCTGGATTACAGAGGGGACGGCGGAATACACCAACAGCCTTCCCTTGCGGCTCGGTATGTTTCGAGTTTCGGCTGCCAAGACCGGGCTCAAGGACTACGTCAATTCGATGAAAACCCGGAAGGGAGGCGTCCCCAACCCTTACCCGATCGACAAGATGTTCGAAATCACGCCCGAGGAGTGGAATGCGACGCTTGAAAAAACGCCGGAGGCATCGCACCGGATGTATTTCACCGCCTTTCTCCTAGTGAATTACTTCATGCACATGGACGGCAAGGGCGACGGGGCCTTGTTTGTGAAATACATGAGGACGATCGCCAGGGCCCGCCAGCAGATCGAGGATTTCAAGAGCGAGAGAAAAGCCTTCAAACAAAAGTCCGGCGAATCTGGAAAAGCGGCGCGTCCACAACGGCCCGATATCCTCGCCTCTCCGGAAAATCGTGCGGAGTTCGAAAAATCAACCCTCGAAATCCTCCTCAACGGAAGGACTACCGACGAGCTGACGAAGCAGATCCGCAACGCCTACCGCCGCTACGGCGTGGATCTCTGATACCAATTTGACACCGAACCGGGTGGAATCAACGGCCGGCTCGGCGATCCGTCCCTACCACAAAATTCGGTAGGGGCACATCGCCGAGGTGCCCGACTTTTTATTCCCATCCCGCGGTGTGAGGAACCGAGGGGTCCGCGGGCTCAAATCATAGCCCGGCTAGGATTGTGTTGAATGTCGCGCTCGGGCGCATCGCGGCGGAGGCGAGCTTGTCGTCGGGTTGGTAGTAGCCGCCGATGTCAACCGGCTTGCCCTGAACGGCGAGGAGTTCATCCGAGATCTTCTGCTCGTTCGCGGTGAGTTTTTCCGCGATCGGGGTGAAGATGCGTTTCAGTTCGGCATCCTTGTCCTGCGCGGCTAGCGCCTGGGCCCAATACATGGCGAGATAGAAATGGCTCCCCCGGTTGTCGATGCCGCCGACCTTGCGCGCGGGCGACTTGTTGGTGTCGAGGAATTTTCCGGTCGCCTCGTCGAGCGTCTCTGCGAGGACCTTGGCCTTCGGGTTCTTGAAGGCTTCGCTCAGATGTTCGAGCGAGACCGCAAGGGCGAGAAATTCGCCGAGCGAGTCCCAGCGCAGGTAGTTTTCCGCGACAAATTGCTGGACGTGCTTCGGGGCTGAGCCGCCCGCGCCGGTCTCGAACATGCCGCCGCCGTTCATGAGCGGGACGACGGAGAGCATCTTGGCGCTCGTGCCGAGCTCGAGAATCGGGAAGAGGTCGGTGAGGTAGTCGCGAAGGACGTTGCCGGTGACCGAGATCGTGTCCTTGCCGTCCTTGATCCGATCCAGGCTGAACCGGCAGGCCTCCGCGGGAGGGAGGATCCGGATATCGAGGCCCGATGTGTCGTGATCGGCCAGATACGTTTTCACCTTGGCGATGATCTGGGCGTCGTGAGCGCGTTTTTCGTCGAGCCAGAAAACGGCCGGGGTGTTCGTGGCGCGGGCGCGGTTGACAGCCAGCTTCACCCAGTCGCGGATGGCGGCGTCCTTGGCCTGGCAGGCCCGCCAGATATCGCCTTCCTCGACTTGGTGTTCTATCAGCACGTTGCCGGAACCGTCCACCACGCGGACGATTCCATCGGCAGGAATTTCGAAGGTTTTGTTGTGCGATCCGTATTCCTCGGCTGCCTGGGCCATGAGCCCGACATTCGGCACGCTGCCCATCGTGCGCGGGTCGAGTGCGCCGTTCTTTTTGCAGAAGTCGATCGTGGTCTGGTAAACGCCTGCATAGGAACTGTCGGGGATGACGGCGAGCGTGTCCTGTTGTTTGCCCGCAGCGTTCCACATCTGTCCCGAGGTGCGGATCATGGCGGGCATCGAGGCATCCACGATGATGTCGCTCGGGACGTGCAGGTTGGTGATCCCCTTGTCGGAGTTCACCATGGCTATGGCAGGCCGGGCTTTATAGGCGGCATGGATATCCGCCTCGATTTCCGCCTTCTTGTCGGCGGAAAGGCTCTGGATTTTTGCGACGAAATCTCCGAAGCCGTTGTTGAAGTCGACGCCGAGTTCCTTGATGACGCCGGCATGTTTGGCGATGAGGTCCTTGAAGAAGACCTTCACCGCATGGCCGAAGATGACCGGGTCTGAGACCTTCATCATTGTCGCCTTCATGTGGAGCGAAAAAAGGACCCCGTCGGATTTCGCCCGTGCGATCTCCTTTTCGAGGAATGCGACCAGCGCCTTTTTGCTCAAGAATGTCCCGTCGAAAATCTCGCCGGCCTTGAGCGGGGTTTTATCCTTCAGCACGGTGACGCTCCCGTCGGCGGCCTGGAACTCGATCCGGACATCCGTCGCTTCCGGCACGGTCACGGATTTCTCATTCGAGAAAAAGTCGCGCTCTCCCATCGTGGCGACGCTGGTCTTGGAATCGGGAGACCATGCACCCATCGAATGAGGATGCTTGCGGGCGTATTCCTTCACGGCTTTCGGGGCACGCCGGTCGGAATTGCCCTCGCGCAGGACGGGGTTCACCGCGCTGCCCATGACTTTTCCGTAGCGGGCCTTGATGGCCTTTTCCTCTTCGGTTTTCGGGGCTTCGGGGAAATCGGGAAGCTTGCAGCCCTTTTTCTGAAGCTCTGCGATGGCGGCCTTGAGCTGCGGGACGGATGCGCTGATGTTCGGCAGCTTAATGATGTTTGCCTCGGGCAGGAGAGTCAGGGCGCCGAGTTCGGCCAGAGCGTCGCCGATTTTTTGATCCTCGGTGAGCGATTCCGGGAAATTGGCGAGGATCCGGCCGGCGAGCGAGATGTCGCGGGTTTCCACCGAAACGCCCGCATGTTTGGTGAAGGCCTGGACGATCGGCAGCAGGGAGTATGTGGCCAGGGCTGGCGCTTCGTCGGTCCTGGTGTAGATAATGGTGGGAAGCTTTGACATGGTTGTGGAACTTTTAGACAGAATTTAAAGAATTAACAAAAGTGTTCATGATTCTGCCCGCTGACAACACATTCTGTAAATTCCGTTAATTGATTCGCCGCGCTCACCTTTCAGGTTGTCCTCGCGACAATCTTTCTCCGCTGACGCTCCGATTCCATCGAAAAATCGAATCACCATCCGGCCCGCCCGGTGGCCGCAAGGAACGGCCGGATCATCTCTGACAGTTCCTTGAATGCCGCGAAGTCGACCTGTTGCTGTCCGTCGCTCATGGCCTCGGCGGGATTCGGATGCACCTCCACGAGGAGTCCGTCGGCTTTCAGGGCGACCGCGCCGCAGCAGAGGGCGAGGACGAGATCCGCGCGCCCGCATCCCTGGCTCGGATCCACGATCACCGGCAGGTGGGATTCTTTTTTTGCGACCGCGACCGCGGCGAGATCGAGCGTGTTGCGGGTATATGTCTCGAACGTGCGGATGCCTCGCTCGCAGAGGAGGACATTTGGATTTCCGTGCGCAAGGATGTATTCGGCGGCCAGGAGCCATTCCTCGATTTTTTCGCTCATACCGCGCTTGAGGAGAATGGGCTTGCCGGATCTGGCGCACTCGATGAGGAGCTGGAAATTCTGCGCGTTACGGGCGCCGATCTGGAGGATGTCCGCCGAGGCGGCGACATGCTCAACATCGCGCTCGCTGAGGACTTCCGTGATGATTTTCAGCCCGGTTTCTTTGCGGGCGAGTTCGAGGAGGCGGAGCCCTTCCTTTCCGAGTCCCTGGAATTCGTAGGGCGAGGTGCGGGGTTTGTAGGCACCTCCGCGAAGAATCGTCGCCCCGGCTGCCTTGACGGATCGTGCGGTGGAAAGAAGCTGCTCCTCGCTCTCGACCGAACACGGACCCGCCATCAGCACAAAGTGGCCGCCGCCGATTTTCACGCCGTCCACATCCACAACCGTATCCTCCGGGTGGGACTCCCGGCTTGCCAGCTTGTAGCGTTTCTGGACGCGGAGAACGCTTTCCACCTGCGGCAGGGCCGTGAGCGATTCGAGGTTCTGGTGGGTGCGCTCGTCGCCGATCGCGGCGATGACCGTCTGGGTGACGCCGAAAATCGGAGCCGGCTCATAGCCGAGCTTCGAGACTTCGGCGATGACTTCGTCAATCGCTGCTTTCGGGGTGTGCGGACGGAGGACGATGATCATGGCAGGCCAAATTCAAGGCTTTTGTCGGATTCCGATCAAACACAATCCCGCTGGTCAGAGCAAACGCATGAAAAATGGGGGAGTGAAAACCACATCCTTCCGGGTGCGCGCTGTCAGGCCCGGCGATTTCCTCCGGGAACTCGACAGCCTTCACCGTCACCTTCACCCAGAGCGGCGGGCAGGGAAACCACACACACGTTTTTTGTTTCCGAGGGAATCGATGAAAGCTCCCAATTGTTCCCGGTGACGGACGCGGCGGTCCCTTCGAACAGGACGCCATTCATCTTTACCGGTTTTTTTGAACCGAAGTTCAGGGAATGCGTGATTTTTTACCCGTTTCCCACGGCTGGCGCGGTTACAGCGAAATCACCTGCGCTCAGGCTTTCTCCTCAGTGGATGAAACCGAGCAGACGTTCGGTTGGAAAGATGCCCGCGAGGGTTGGAGCGGGGCTTGTTATTCGGCCAGGTTTGCGAGGGCGAAGAAGCGAGGCCGGGAAACGTCTCCATCCTCTTGTGCGAAGTCGACGACCAGAGTTCCGGATTTCGGGGCCTTGTAGGAATACGCCCACAGGTAGCCGCTGCCTGCATCGACATTCTTTGGGTTCAGGTCGAGGGGTTGCGCATTGTCCGGCTCATCGCTTGCCGTGACGGTGCTGACCCGTTTCGTGGATTTGTAATCCGAACCGATGTTGAAAAAGAAAAGGCGGTAGTTCCGGCTCGGTTCCAATCCGGACAATTCAACCCTCAGTCCCTCCGCCTTGTTCCGTGACGTGACCATATTCTCGACAAGGGATTTACCTGCGCCCGTGATTTGATATTTCTGATCGACGGGCAGGGAAACCACCCACACGTTTTTTGTTTCCGATGGGATTGAGGAAAGCTCCCAATTGTTCCCGGTGACGGACGCCGCGGTCCCTTCGAACAGGACGCCATTCACCTTCACCGGGGTTTTTGAACCGAAGTTCAGGGAATGTGTGAATTTTTTCCCCGAAGAAACGGGCAGGTCTGCGTCGCCTGTCCATGGGATTTGCTCCCAGGTGCCCGCCATCAGCGCGGAGGCGACAGCCCATGAGCCGAGAAAAATCACGGCCAGAGGAAACAGTGAAGAGCGGCGGTGGAATTTTGCGTTTTTTGCCGGGGAGGAACAGGGGTTTTGCATTGGGAGTTGATGAGAAAAAGACGGGGCGGTTAACAATCCGGTCGCCGCGCAAAAATTTTACCCGTTTCCCACGGCTGGCGCGGTTACAGCGAAATCACCTGCGCTGCAAAAATGTCGGCGTCGGAGGAGAGGCGTCCGAGGACACCTTCATCCGGCAGGCTGTCGAGGTTGAGGAGGGTGAGCGCGCGGCCGCCCTGTTCGGTGCGGGAGAGGCTCATGCTGGCGATGTTGATGTTTTCCTTGCCGAGCAGGGTGCCGATATGCCCGACGATGCCGGGGCGGTCCTTGTTCTCGAGGAGGAGGACGACTCCGGAGGGTGTGACCTCGACCGGGCGGCTGTTCACACGGACGATGCGCGGGTCGTTTTTGGCACCGAAGAACGTGCCGCCGACGGAAACTTTTTTGTCGCCGCTGAAGACCGCGACGTGGAGCCATTCGTTGAAGTCGGTCTGCTCGCTCGAGCGGATCTCCTCGACGTCGAGGCCGAGCGTGGATGCCATCGTGCGGACGTTGACGCTGTTGACTTCCTCGCCGCCGGCATTTTTCAGAAAGCCGGTGAGGATCGCGCGCGTGATCGCCTCGGTCGGCATCTCGACGGCCTTGCCTCCATAGGTGATGACGATCCGGTCATTGCGCTTGGGGGCGAGTTGGGCGGCGAAGCGTCCGAGCTTGTCGCCGAGCGTGAGGTAGGGTTTGACGACCGCGGCGGTCTTGGCGTCGATGCTGGGCATGTTGACCGCGTTCCGGATTTCCCCTTCGAGGAGGGCGGCCCGGATCGCCTGGGCGATTTCGATGCCGACATTTTCCTGGGCTTCGGCCGTGCTGGCACCGAGGTGGGGGGTGAAGACGATGTTCGGGATTTCGCGGAGGGCGAATTCGGCCGGGGGAGGCTCGATCTCGTAAACATCGAGAGCGGCCGCCGCGACATGTCCGGATTTGAGCGCTTCTCCGAGAGCGGCCTCGTCGATGAGACCACCGCGCGCGCAGTTGACGATGCGCACGCCTTTTTTGCAGAGGCCGAGGCGGCGGGCGTCGAGCATGTGGCGCGTCTCATCGGTGAGAGGCATGTGCATCGAGATGAAATCCGCCTGCGGAACAAGCGTGTCGAGGTCCTCGACGAGTTCCACCTGGAGGCTGCGCGCGCGGCTCACCGAAAGATACGGGTCGTAGGCAAGAACGCGCATGCCGAATGCGATCGCCCGCCGGGCGAGTTCAGTCCCGATCCGGCCCATGCCAAGGATGCCGAGCGTCTTGTTGTAGAGCTCGACGCCCTCGTATTTTTTCCGGTCCCACTTGCCCGCCTTCACGCTGGCGTCCGCCTGCGGGATGCTGCGGGCGATGCTCATGAGGAGGGAGAACGCGTGTTCTGCGGTCGAGATCGTGTTTCCTCCCGGGGTGTTCATCACGATCACGCCGTGGCGGGTGGCGGCATCCACATCCACATTGTCAACTCCGACGCCCGCGCGTCCGACGACCTTCAATTTTGAGGCGGCCGCAAGCACCTTGGCCGTGACCTTGGTCTGGCTGCGGACGACCAAGGCGGAAAAGTCCGGAATGATCTCGATGAGCTCCGGCTCCTTGAGGTCGGTTTTGACGACAACTTCCAGCGTGCCGCCGGCGGCAAGCTCTTCGACTCCGCGCTGAGATATCGGATCGGCTACGAGGACTTTTGGGAATGACATTTTGTGATTCTGAATTATGAGTGACTGCCTTCTGTGGCAGCGGAGTGGTGACAGATAACGCCAAATCGCCCTGACGGAAAACCAATTTTTTATGAAGGGTTCCTATCGAATCGCGCGGGTTGCCGGGATTGACGTGAAAATCCACGTCACGTTCCTGCTTTTGCTGGCGTGGTTCGGCTGGATGTATTGGCAGGAGAGAGGGGTGAGCGGGGCGATCGAGGGTGTCGGATTTACCCTTCTGTTGTTTCTCTGTGTGCTGCTTCACGAGTTCGGCCATGCCTTTGCCGCCCGCGCTTACGGGATCCGGACGCCGGACATCACGCTTCTGCCGATCGGCGGCGTCGCCCGCCTCGAGCGCATGCCATCGAAGCCGGCCCATGAGCTGGTCGTCGCCATTGCGGGACCTGCGGTCAATGTCGTCATCGCTGCGCTCCTGGCGTTTTTTCTGGCATTCAAGGTCCGCGCGACGGATTTCTCCGACATCGACCACGTTGGCGGGAGCCTGGCCGCCAAGCTTTTTTACGTGAATGTGATGCTTGTCGCCTTCAATGCGATCCCGGCGTTTCCGATGGATGGCGGGCGGGTGTTGCGGGCGCTTCTCGCGATGCGCTTCAGCAACGTGCTGGCGACGACGATCGCCGCGCGGGTCGGCCAGACGATTGCTGTCGGGTTTGCGGCGGCAAGTTTCCTCGGGGCTCCGATGCTGCTCTTCATCGCGATTTTTGTGTTTTTGGGAGCGTAGCAGGAGCTGGCCTATGCGAGGTCCCGCGGCGGTGGACCGAAGAAAATCTCAGATATCATGCATTCCCAATTTTCATCGATCCCGGCGGATACCCCGTTGGATCACGCGATTGCATTTGTCCGGGAGAGTTCCCAGCCGTTTTTTCCGGTTGTCGATGCGGGCCTTCGTGCCCTGGGCGTTGTGACCTTGGATTCCCTCGAGCAGGCCGCCGCGGTCGGGGTCAGCCGCCCGGTATCTCAGGTTGCCGTTCCTGCTGTGCGCGTCCAGTCCTCGGCTCCGATCGATTCCCTTCTCGCGTCGGCGTCGCCGGGCACACCGGTTGTCGCGGAAAACCCGTCGGGCCAGATTGTCGGGGTCATCGCGTTCCGAGCCTGATTGTCGCAAGACAAGAATCGGTGTTTTCACAAAATGATTTGTTGTCGGGGTGTCCGACTTGGATAAATTCCCGTCATGACTTTGTCCGGCACATCGTCTCCCCATATTCTCTCCGGCTTTGAGCTGCGCCTCATGGAGTTCCGGAAGAATGCGCTGATGATGGGAAGCCTCACGCAGCGCAGCATCGCCCGGGCCTGGAAAGGGGTGATGGAGCGCGATGAGGGAGCCTGCAATACGGTCATCGCCGACGACGAGGAAATCGACATTCTGGAGGTCCAGATCGATCAGGAAGGCATTGCGCTGCTTCTCAAGTTCCAGCCCCTGGCCTCCGATCTCCGCCATGTCATCGCCACGATGAAGTTCAGCGCAAACCTCGAGCGGATTTCCGACCAGGCGGTGGGGATTGCGCGCCGGGCCCGCAAATTGAACCTCAAGGCGAGAATCACGGAAGCCGCCGAGCTGGAACCGATGTTCCTCCATGCGGATTCGATGGTCCGGGATGCGATCAAGGCCTATGCGGACCAGGACGCCGAGCTCGCCCGCACACTCAAGGGACGCGATCGAGAACTCGACACTCTCAACCGGGAATTTGCGAACAAGCTCACCGAGTTGATGCAGAAAAATCCGGTTCAGATTGAAGAATATCTCGAGTTGATATTCATCGCGCGGTTTCTCGAGCGCATCGGCGATCAGGCAACGAGCATCTCGGAGGACACCGTTTTCGCAGTCGATGCGGAAGACATCCGCCACCTGCCGGCGGGCAGCGGTTCACCCGCCGCCTGAGCGTTATTGCCTCAGCGCAAACCTTCGACGCCCACCTGCAGTAGTTCGATTTTTTCCTCGGCCTGTGTGCCGAGGCCGATGGATTCGGCGCTCCGGAGCCAGGAAGTCATCGGAGCCAGACCCGGAAGCTTGGAGGGTTTGCGGGCCTCGTCGATCAACCGCATTGCCGTGGCATCAAGCGCCACCGGATCGCGGCTGGCGTAAATGGTGAAATGGTCCAGAAGAAATCCCGGGTTGGCGAACGGTCCGCCGGCATACTGGAGGACAAGGCCGTCGAGCATGGTGAGCACGACCTTGTCCTTGATGATCGCATCCGCATAGATTTCGGCGAGATACGGATCCCCGTAGGAAGGAGGTTTTGTGAATCTCCGCCAGTTGTCCAGGTTCGGAATGACGACGTTTGCGAGGGCGCCGTTGATTCCGGTGAGGAAGCTGTCCGTGAGCGACGGGACGTTGATGATTTTCGTGACGTCGCTGCTGAGGATCTTTGAGTAAAAGCTTCGGCTGCTGAGCTGGTCGCCCGACATGTCGGAAAAGCGGGCTCCGGATTTTCCGCCGAAACCACTGTCCCCCCAGATGAGCTTGCCGAGCACGGGGGCATTGACCTGGGCTTTCGTGTCGTATCCGGTTTTCGGATCCACCCAACGGAGCTGGTAACGGGACCCGTCCTTGCGGTATCCGGCGGCGATGAGATCCGCCTGGTTCCGATCCCAGACGATGATTTGCGATGCGGGGATTCCCGCTTCGCTGAGACCGTCCACGATGGCATCCACGACCTGTGGATTTGTGCCGCTGACTGCCCCACCGGCAGCGGAGACCTTGATTCCCACTCGATCGCTGCTCTTGACGAGGCTTCCCCATGCCTGCCTCACATCAGGCTTCCCGGTCACCGCCATCACGAGGCTGTTCACCATGCGCTTGACCACTCCGGGATTCGCCACGCGTGATGGGGACAGGGACGCGGAATCCACCGCGTAGTAAATTTTTGAAGGCGGGGCGGGCGGCTTTGCGCCGTATGCGCAGGCCATCGCAGCCAGCAGGGCAAGCGCCCATGCAGTCCGGTTGCATCTCATCCAGGTTGTGAATACTCTCATTTCCAATGGTCCGCCATCTTTACGTCCACATTCCCTTCTGTCCGAAAGTGTGTCCGTATTGCAGTTTCTACAAAGAAGCCGGGGACCGCAATAAAACGAAAGCCTTTTTGGATTCGATTCTGGTGGAGGCCTCAGCCGCGGCCGACGGCCTGCAACCGGAGACGGTCTTTTTTGGCGGGGGGACACCGACAGCTCTCTCCACTCCCCAGCTGGATTTTCTGATTTCCGGATTGAGGGAACGCGTGGATTTTTCGGCCGTGAAGGAGTTCACCATCGAAATGAACCCTGCCACCGTCTCGATCGAAAAGGCTGCGGCTCTTCTGAATCTGGGAGTCAACCGGGTGAGCATGGGGGTGCAGTCGTGGGATGAGAGCCTGCTCCGGACACTCGGAAGGGTGCATACCGGATTGCAAGCGGAGCGCAGCTACCGAATTCTGCGCGAGGCGGGGGTTCCGAATATCAACCTGGATTTGATTTTTGGAATCCCCGGCCAGTCAGAGCGCCAGTGGATGGATACCCTCCGGAAGACCGTGGACCTCGCTCCGGACCACATCTCCGCCTATTGCCTGACCTACGAGGAGGACACGGAATACTTTGCAAAGTTCTCGCGCGGGGAATATGCGCCTGAGGAGGGACGGGATGCGGGTTTCTTCGAGATGGCGATGGATGTCCTTTCCGCCACCGGATTCTCCCAGTATGAGATTTCCAACTACGCGCAACCCGGCCGCGAATGTTCTCACAACCTTGCCTATTGGCGGGGTGAGGACTACGCGGGTTTCGGGCCGAGCGCGTTTACCACCCGCTCCGGAAAGCGCTGGCGGAACATCGCGGATACCGCCGCCTACATCCTAAGGATTCAAAACAGGCTCCCGCTGCATGACTTCATCGAGGAGGTTCAGCCTGCGATGCGCCGGGCCGAACGGATCGCTTTCGCGCTGAGGACATCGGCGGGAATTGACGGGGAGGAGGCCGATCCCGGGCGGTTGGCGTCGCTGGCATCCGGCGGGTTTGTGGAGTCACGCGACTCCCGCATCGTGCTCACCCGCAAAGGCCGGCTTCTGGCGGACGAGGTGGCTGCGGAACTTCTCTGAGGCAGGCCTATTTCCGCGGGGCGCTCCAGCGATCGCGGTCGGAGAAGATGATGCACTCCCCGTCGATGGGAAGAGCGGTGAAGAATGGCAGGGCGAAGCCGTCGACTTTCGGCGGACGGGTGATGAGGAGCGCCCATTCCTTGTAGGCCCCCTTGTAGATGTCGGAGAACAGCCGGAGATTTCCAGTGACGGGAGTCAGGTAAAGCCCGCTGATCGGCGCTCCGAGCGTGCGGTAGTCATTCAGGCGGTTGAACGCCCTCACCGATTCCGGCAGCAGCACCGACTTCCGCTGGGCATACCATGCGACGGCCCACGGCATGTCGGACGCAATGATTTCCTTCTCTCCATACCAGTCCCCGAGGATCGCGATGAACGGGGGAATGTAGGGCGGCCATTGAATCGCCACCTTGCGCGAGGAGATCAGCGTTGTCAGCAGCGGGGCGGAACACAGAAAAACCACCACGCTCACAAAGATAATTCTCAGCAGCGGATAACCAAATTCCCAGCGGCTCCAAAGAACCATCAGGAACGCGAGTCCGAAGAATATGAAAACCGGCAGGAACAGCACGTGCAATTGGTTTGAGGAAACCACTCCGGACAGTCCGAATGCCCCCATGCCGGCCACGGCGCCGAGCCACATCAACACCACGCACCAGCGGAAAAGCGAGACCACCGGAGATCGGAATGGATGCAGCAGTGCGAGGAAAAATGCGCCGGCGGCAAGGTTCATCCCAAGATAGGAAAACAGCCCCTCCAATTGCGAGGAGACGCCGGATTTCATCTTGGAGTAAACTCCGGACCCGCTGACGGGCGGGGCCCCGTCCAGCGAGCGGAGAAAGCCTTCCTCGGGGTTCCCTCCCGCGGACAGGGCCGCGTAAACCGAGAGCCCCAAAGGATTCCCGCAGACCGAATAATTCCTGACCATCCACGGCAGGGTCACCATGAGCAGAGCCGCAAGCGCGGCAAGCGCCGCCAAGCCGCGCGGCTGGAAGTAGACCAGAGCAAAGGCCAGCCAGCCAGCAAAGATCCACACGCAGAGCCCGTGGGTCAGAGTCATGAGGCCGAAAAGCAATCCGGCACCGAACAGCGATGCGATCACCACGATCAGCTGTTCCTTTTTCTGCATGGCCAAAACCGTCAGCCACACCGCACCCGAGAACAGAAGCAGCATGAGCATTTGCGGAAGCCCGGACATCGAAAACTGCCACATCATGTCGGTGAGGAGGATGATCGCGCATCCGATGAGCGAGAGCTTGCTGTCGAACAGCCGCGATCCCACGAAATACCAGACCACGACGGAGAGCAGGAAAAAGACGATGGATCCCATCGCGATGGCCCGGTCTCCGACGTAAACGAGATCCGTCGCGGTCATTTTCCAGCCGGATTTCACAAGCAGGAGTGGCAGGGCATTGACGAGCGGCCCCAATGGAGCCTGGTAGAAATCCGGGAAATTTTCCGTGGGGATTGGCTTGCCGGCATTTTCAAGCTGCCAGATTGCCAGCGGGCGGATGAACTGGGTGGTGAATCCCTTGCCGGAGGCGATGTTTCGCGCGATCTGGGCCTGATCCATGGCCGTCACGCCCGAGAAGCCGCGGAACTGGACGAAAATGTATAGAAGCGTGAGAGAGATGATCAGCACGGCGAACATCCCGCCGCGGATGTAAGGCGCGATTCTGCCCTGCTCGATGGAATGGACGGCTGTTTGGACGCCGACTTCGCCGGAGGCTGCCATAATTTTTTAGGTGGAGAGGTTGCTGCGTTTTGAGATGTTCAGTTCTTTGAGGCGGCGGTGCAATGTGCGGCGGCTGATCCCCAACATCCGCGCCGCTTCCGTACGATTGCCCCGGCTGTCATCCAATGCGCGCAGGATAAGTGCCGTTTCGGTTTCCTGCAAATTTAATCCGCTTGGGGGCGCAGCAACCGGGTGCTCTTTCTGAGATCTCAGGCCGGCCGGCAGGTCGCGAAGCGTGATTTTTTGGGATGAGGCCATGACGACACCGTGCTCGATCGCCGTCCGCAGTTCGCGGACGTTTCCCGGCCAGTCGTATTCAAGGATGGCATTCATGGCTTCGGAGGTCAGCTCGCGGAGCGGCTTCCCGTTTTCCGCTGCGGTGTCCTTCAAAAATGTCTCCACAAGCAGTGGGATGTCCACCTTCCGGTCCCGGAGGGGGGGCATCGTCAACGGCACGACATGCAGCCGGAAAAACAGGTCTTCCCGGAATGTGCCCTCGGCCACCATTTTGCCCAGGTCCCTGTTGGTGGCCGTGATCAGCCGCACATCTGCGTGGAGGGTCTGGCTCCCTCCCACCCGTTCAAATGTCCGCTCTCCCAGAACCCGCAGGATTTTCACCTGTGTGGCCGCGTCGATTTCACCGATCTCGTCCAAAAACAATGTCCCGCCCTTCGCCTGCTCGAACCGTCCGATCCGCCGCTCGGACGCGCCGGTGAAGGAGCCCTTCTCGTGGCCGAAAAGTTCGCTCGCGAGCAGTTCGGGCGTCAGGGCCGCACAATGCACGGCAAGGAATTTTTCTTTGGCGCGCGGGCTCAGGTGATGGATTGCGTGCGCAGCGAGCTCCTTGCCCGTGCCGCTTTCGCCCTGGATGAGCACGGTCGCCTTGGAGGGGGCCACCTGCTTGATCAATTCAAAAACCTCCACCATCGCCGGGGAGCGGCCGATCATCCCGTCGATTGTGAACTGCCGGGTGACTTTCTCCTTGAGTTCCTTGTTTTCCTTCTGCGTCGCCCGGTCTTTCAGTGCCCGCTTGATCAGTATCTCCAGGCGGTCGATGTTCACCGGCTTCGTCACAAAATCGTAGACCCCCTTCTTCATCGCCTCAACCGCCGTGTCCACCGAACCGTAGGCGGTCATCATGATGCATACCGGCGGCTTGGGAAGCTGAAGTGCCCGGCCGACCAGCGACATCCCATCCTCCCCACCGAGCCGCAAATCTGTCAGCAAAACATCCGCAGGCAGGGTCTCCATCGTCTGCATGGCCCCTTCCGCATCCGCCGCCACATAGACGTCAAACTCCCCCTCGAGAGCATTGCGCAGGCCATCCCGCGTGTTCTTCTCGTCATCAACAATCAAAACCGTCGCGGACATTCCGACGCAGTTAAGGACAATCCCCGCCGTCTTTCAACAAGCAAGCCGGAAGCGATTGAGTATCGCGACCGTTATTCTTTAAAGCTTCCGCCCGCATTCGAGGATTTTTTTCTCATGTTCCTGCGGGAAATCGGCTAGGGGTTTGGGCATGGTTGAACTGGCTGGCGAATATGAGAAGTATGTGATCCCGACTTACGGGCGTTTTGATCTGGATATCGAGAGCGGGAGGGGTTGTCGGGTCTGGGATTTCGGAGGCCGGGAGTTTCTGGATTTCGGTGCCGGGATTGCGGTGTGTTCGCTGGGGCATGCGCATCCGGAGGTTACCGATGCGGTGACGGAGCAAGCCGGGCAACTGGTTCATTCCTCCAATCTTTACCGCACGGCTCCGCAGGCGGCACTGGCGAAGCGGTTGGTCGGGATCGCGGGAGCGGGGAAGGTGTTTTTCTGCAACAGCGGCGCGGAGGCGAACGAGGGGTTGATCAAGCTGGCCCGCCGTTTCGGGAGTGCTTCCGGGCGCCATGAGATCCTGACATTTGAGGGCTCTTTTCACGGGCGCACGATGGCCGGCATTTCCGCCACGGCCCAGGAGAAGGTGAAAAAAGGGTTTGGTCCGCTGCTTGAGGGATTCCGGCACCTTCCGTTCGGGGATCTCGGCGCGGTCAAATCCGCCGTGGGCCCGACGACGGTGGCCGTGATGGTTGAGCCCGTTCAGGGGGAGGGCGGGATACATATTGCGCGCGCTGAATTTCTCAGGGGTCTCCGGGAGGTTTGCGACGAGCGCGGACTGCTCCTGCTCTTCGACGAGATTCAATGCGGACTCGGCCGGACGGGCGAGTGGTGCGGATGGGAAAGCATCGTGCCGGGGCTGAAGCCGGACGGTGTCTCCTGGGCGAAGGGCATCGCGAATGGGTTTCCCCTGGGCGCATTCTGGATCTCGTCTGTCGTACCCGACGAAAGGGGGCCGCTTTGTGATTTGCTGGGGCCGGGGAGCCATGGCACCACATACGGTGGAAATCCGGTCTGTTGTGCGGCGGGTTTGAAGGTGCTTGAGATTATCGAGAGGGACGACTTGCGCACGACGGCTTCGGAGCTTGGCCGCGAATTGGCCGATGACTTGCGAATGGTGCCCGGAGTCTCCGCCGTGAGGTCGCTCGGGCTCATGGTCGGAGTCCAGCTTGATCCCTCCACCGTCCCCGCAGGATCCCGTCCGCCGTCCCTGGAAGTGGTTGCCGCCGCCATGCGGGAGGGGCTCCTCGTGATCCCGGCCGGAGAAGCCGTCGTCCGGTTCCTTCCTCCCTTGAATGTGACCCGGGAGGAAATCCGTGAGGCGGTCACAAAGTTCGCGACCGCGATGGAAAAATTGTCTAGGAAACCGCAATAGGGAAACGCCAGATGAAAAACCTTCTTTCCATTGAATCTTTGGACAGCGGCCGGATCCGATCCATTCTCGACTCGGCCGCCGTCATGAAATCCACGCGCGGGCGGCACGATGCGCTGCCTCTTACCGGGCAGTGCTGGGCGCTCATGTTTTCGAAGTCCTCGACCCGGACGCGTGTTTCGTTCGAGACCGGCATTAGGGAGCTTGGCGGAAACGTGATGTTCCTTGCCGCGGACGACATCCAACTCGGCCGCGGGGAGCCGATTTGCGACACTGCGCGCGTGATGGGCCGCATGCTCCACGGGGCGGTCATCCGCACCTATGATCAGAAGGACGTTGAGGATTTCGCGGATTTCAGCGGGATCCCGACGATCAACGCCCTGACCGACGAGGAGCATCCCTGCCAGATCCTCTCGGACCTTTTCACCATCGTCGAGACGCGCGGATCATTGGACGGGCTTTGCGTCACCTTTGTGGGCGACGGCGATTGCAATGTCGCCCGCTCGTGGATCTGGGCGGCCGCGCGGATGGGATTCGAACTGAGGATCGCCGCGCCGGAGGGATTCCAGCCTCCCGGGGATCTCCTTGCGCGCGCGGGGGGGAATGTTTCTGTGACCGCTGATCTCCAGAAAGCCGCCGCTGGAGCGTCGGTTCTCTATACCGATGTCTGGGTGAGCATGGGCAAGGAAAAGGAATCCGAACACCGGATTGCCCAGCTTCAAGGATATCAGATCAGCCGTGAGCTTTGCTCCCTCGCTCCAGGAGCTCTCGTGATGCACTGCCTGCCGGCTTACCGGGGCAAGGAAATCACAGGGGAAACCTTCGAGGCCCATGCCGAGACCATCTTCCGGCAGGCGGAAAACCGGCTTCACACACAAAAGGCGATCCTGAAAATGCTCGTGTAGGTTTTTCTCATATGTTCCGAAGGTCCATGGATGGTTCTTTCCGTCGCGGGTTGAGTCTGCGCGTCAAGTCGTTCCTGGTCTTCGGCCTGCTGATGGTGGTGGTGCTCACCGCCTTTCTGTTCACGGTCTCGACATTTCTCCTCGGGACGTTTGGAAAGCTGCAGGACGAAATGGCGTTTCAGAGGGTTGACCGCACGGTTCGCGAGCTCGACCAGATGCTCCGGCAGCAGAGGAGCATCGTTTTTGACCATGCCGTTTGGGACGAGACATACGATTTCCTGAACGGGAGGAATCCGGAATTTCTCACCCGGAATTACGATCCGAAAAACGTGGCGGCCGGCCTCGGCACGTCCGGCCAGGACGCGGTGATTCTGGTGAACTCGCAAAAGCATCCCGTGGCTTGGATCTTTGTGGATGAGGCCTTCAAGGCGAGCTATGAGCCCCCCCTGTATTTCGACATGGAAGTTCTGCGGCAGGGCACGCTTTTGCAGGAGCGAGCGGTGGGTTCCGCCCTGATGGCCTCTCCGAACGGGATCACGCTGCTTTCGGCGTATCCGGTTGCGCATACCGACGGGGCCGGGCCTTCTCCCGGTTGGCTGGTGTTCGGCATCAACATCGACGACAGGTGGTTTGAAGAAATGAGGCAGGCCTCCGACGTGGTTGTTTCCTTGTCCTATCCTTCCAAGCTGGTTGCTGATGCGACGATGGAGCAGGGGGAGACGCTTGAGACCGGGACGCTCGGAAAATGTCGGGTTTACTACCCCCACGGTCACCGGCCCGGTGTGGATGGGATCACCGCCTATGTGGCGTTTGAAGATTCCCTCGGGAGGATACCCGCCGAACTCAAGCTGGTGATTCCGGCCACCGTTTTTTCCACCGCGGTTGCCTTGAGGGACCAGATTGTCTGGACCTCTTTGGTTGGAGGGTTGCTTGTCATTTTGTCGGGGTTGCTGGCGATCGAGGCGCTGTTCATCCGCAGGATCAAGTGGCTCGACAGCGAGTTTGCCCGGCTGGCAGGGGACGAAAGTTTTTCCGCGCACCTTTTGCCCGGGTCGGGTGATGAATTCGGGAATCTCGCGATTTCCGCCAATCTTCTTCTGGACTCGCTGCGCCGACGCCGTGCCGAATCGCGCGTCCAAGAGCAGCTGTTCTCGAGCGTGATCGAGACGGCGTCGGAGGGGGTCATGGCCTTCCGTGCGCTGCGCAATGAAAGCGGTGATGTGTGCGACTTCGCCGTCGTCCTTGCAAACAGGACCGCCTCGGAAATCGTCAATCACCCTCAGGGTGACATCGTTGGAAAATGTCTGCTGGGTCTTCTTCCCGGGAACGTGGCGGAACGGCTTTTTGATCGCTACGTGCGGGTCGTGGAAACAAAGATCCCCGAGCATTTCGAGATCTACTTCAGCAGTGAGCAACGGCGGAGCTGGTATTCGATTTCCGCGGAGCCATGGACCGACGGCCTGGTTGCCACTTTCGACGAGATTAGTGCCCGCAAGCGGGTGGAGCAGGAATTGAAGGCGAACATCGAGGAGATGGAACGCTTCAACAGCGCGATGCTCGGCCGTGAATACCGGATTCTGGAAATGAAAACCGAAGTCAACAGGCTGCGTGCGCGTCTCGGGATGCCCCCGACCTACCAGGTGGACATGGCAAAAGATGATTTCTGAAACCACATCGAACCGGTTTCTCAAGGCGGTTGCAGATGCACTCGGCATCCTGCTCGAGCCGGGTGCATTTCTGGAGAATACCACCGCGTTCCTGGGGAAGCTGGGGGTGGCCGCCGGGGTCGACCGCGCGTATTATTTTGAAAACAACAGCGGGGATGACCCGCTGACCTGCAGCCAGCGTTGCGAATGGGTCCACGAAGGCATCTCCCGTGAGCTTCACAATCCGCTCATGCAGAACCTGTGCTACGAGACGATGCTGCCGGGAATGCTCTCCTCGCTGGCTGCCGGATCCTCATTCACCACCCTGACCGCGAATGCGGATTCTCCACTTAAGGAAATCCTCGTTTCCCAGCGCATCCAGTCCATCGCCCTCATGCCGGTGCATTCCCAGAGTGAATTTATCGGTTTCATCGGATTTGACGACTGCGGGGAGGAGCGCATCTGGCAGACCGACGAGTTGGAAGCTTTGAGGGCTGCCGCCGCAGGCCTTGGCGGAGCCATCCAAAGGAGAAGGATGGAGGATTCCATGTCGGCGCGTGCCGAGGAACTCGGCAGGAGCCGTCGCGTCGCGCTCAGCCTGATGGAGGATGCCCAAAAAGCGGTGGCCGCAGCCGAAAAGGCGAACATCGCGAAATCCTCCTTCCTGGCCATGATGAGCCATGAGATCCGGACTCCTCTGAACGGGGTGATCGGATTCACCGATCTCCTGCTCGCCGAGGATCTGCCCCCCCGGCAAGCCGAGATTGTTTCGACGATCCGCAGCTGCGGAAATTCGCTTCTGGGGCTCATCAGCGACATCCTGGACCTCTCAAAAATCGAATCCGGAAAGTTAGAACTCGAAACCGCCCCGTGTTCTGTCCGCGAGTGTCTCCGTGATGTGATTGTGGCGTTTGATCCCGTGCTGACAGAAAAGCATCTGACCATCACCACCCACTGCGAGGATTCGGTTCCCGGGAGCGTGCAGACGGATGCCAAACGCTTCCGGCAGATTCTCTTCAACCTCGTCGGCAACGCTGTGAAATTCACCAACAGGGGATGGATTTCGGTGCGCATGTCCGCGGGGCCGCAATCGCGCGGTCGCCTGATGCTTGCCTGCGAGGTTTCGGACTCGGGCATTGGGATTCCCGAGGCGGAGCAGGAGACGATTTTCGAGGCTTTCGGCCAGGCGGACAGTTCGATCCACCGGAGGTTCGGGGGGACCGGTCTCGGACTCACGATCTGCCGGAATCTGATCTCCGCAATGGGCGGAAAAATATCCCTCAGAAGCGCGCGCGGGGATGGAGCCACGTTCACGTTCAGCATTCCAGTCACGAGGGTCGAATATCCGGAGGAACCACAGGTTGCAGCAGGTGCAGAGCCGGCGGACCCCGTGCCTCCATTGCGCATCCTTGCGGTGGATGATGTTCCGACGAACACCATCCTCATGACGGGGATTCTGCGGAAGCTGGGTGCTGAGCCGGCCACAGCTTCAAACGGGCAGAATGCCTTTGAGCAGGTGCAGCGCGAGCCGTTCGACATCGTTTTTATGGACGTCTTGATGCCGGTCTGCGACGGGGTCGAGGCCACGCGCCGAATCCGTGAGATGGAGAGGGCTGATCCCGGAAGGAAACCGGCCTACATCATCGCCCTGACCGCCGACGCTTTTTCGGAGAACCGGGAGCGTTGCTTCGCGGCGGGGATGGACGAATTTCTGACCAAGCCGCTCCGGATGGAAACGATCCGCGCCGCCATTGCGCGCGGATCGGCGAAGGTCTGTTCAGCCGGCTGACGCTGTCTCACCGCGGGAAGGGACGTAGCGTGCGACGAATTCCTTTCGGAATGGCTGGAAAGTTCCCTTGAGGATGTGCTCACGGGCCTGCCGTGCCAGGTTGATGTAGAAATGCAGATTGTGGATAGAGAGCAATCGCAGGCCCAGGATTTCCTCCGCCTTGACGAGGTGGCGCAGGTAGGCGCGGGAGAAGGTGGCGCAGGCGTGGCAGGTGCATCCCTCCTCGATCGGTCGCGGATCGTCGGCGAAAGGCGCGTTTTTCAGGTTGATTGTCCCGAGCGCCGTGAACGCCGTCCCGTTGCGCGCAAGCCGGGTGGGAAGCACGCAGTCGAACATGTCCACCCCTCGGGCGATCATCTCAATGAGCTGGGGGGGGGTCCCGAGGCCCATCGCGTAGCGCGCGTGGTCGGCCGGCAGAAAAGGGACGGCGCTCTCGACGGCGTGGAACATCTCCGCCTCCGGTTCGCCGACGCTCACTCCACCGATCGCATAGCCGTCGAAACCGATGTCCACGAGAGCCCTCGCGGAGCCCTCCCGGAGATCGGCGTAGCCCGAGCCCTGGGTGATCCCGAAAACCAGCGGACGTGATTCCTGCTTTGCCCACCATTCCTTGCAGCGCAGCGCCCAGCGCAGCGTGAGGTCCAGACTGGTTGACGCCTGCTCGTGCGTGCAGGGATGCGGTGGACACTCATCGAAGGCCATGACGATATCCGATCCGAGATCACGCTGGATCTCCATTGATGTCTCCGGGCCGATGAACGTCGGCGTGCCGTCGATGTGGTTTTGAAACCGGACGCCCTCTTCGCTGATCTTCCGGAGCCGCGCGAGTGAGAAGACCTGATATCCTCCGCTGTCGGTGAGGATCGGCCGGTCCCAGCCCATGAATTTGTGGAGACCTCCCATCCGGGCGATCAACTTCTCCCCCGGTCGGACATGAAGATGGTAGGTGTTGCCAAGGATGACCTGTGCCCCGATGGTGCGCAACTCTTCGGGCGACATCGCCTTCACCGTCGCCTGCGTGCCGACCGGCATGAATACCGGCGTCTGAATCTCCCCACGACGGGTTTGTAAAATCCCCGCGCGCGCGCCGGACTCATCCGCAACCAATGTGTATGCCTTCATGGGAATTTTATTGTTTTCGGGGATGCGCCGGCACAGGGCGGCTGGCGCCTACGATGCCTGGCTTCGCAAGGCGCTCTATTCATTTTGAACGGGCTGGTCGTGATGTTCAACCTTGATGGTCAGGTTTGGCTTGATGCCAGCCAGCGCGGGCAGGATGTGGTTCAGGACCTGCTCTGCAGTCATCCGAAACGTTCGGCCGCGCGCGCTGACCTTCAACCAGCCGGTTCTGTCCCTGCAATATCGCTCGGTGAAGTTTTTGGTACCAATCAAGATGAGGTAGCTGTCATTGGTTAACTTCATAAAGCGGGACGACAAATTTCCAAATATCACGCCACTCGGAGTCCGGGAGATTCGAAGCGGCGTCGTTGTGCCCGGCATTCTTCACGTCCCAGAGCTTTTTTGGCCCGGTCAGGGCGGCAAAGAGCCGGCGCGCGCCATCGGGAGGAGTTGTGTCGTCGTCATCGGCCACGATGATGGCGACCGGATGGGGAAATAACTTCAGCGCCGCCGCCGAATCGAAACGATCGAGGAGAAGCAGCCGGACCGGCAGCCAGGGATAGTGGTGGGCGGCGGCGGAGACCATGGACTCGAACGGGGCGATCAAAATAATCCCCTGAACCTTGTTGGGACGGCTGGTCGCGCCTTGGGCGGCGACCCCTGTTCCCAGGGATTCCCCAACCACAATTGCACGGCCGGGCATGGCATCCAGCGCGCGTTCCGCCGTCCCGGTGAGGCTTCGCTGCGTCGGACTGCCCGGGGCGGAACCGTAACCCGGGTAGTCCGCCACGTAAATCCGGCCGCGGCTGCCCGCGGCACGGAGGCTCCCGATCAACGACAGCCGGTCGAGTGCGTTCCCGGCGTTGCCCTGGAAAATCACGACCGGGTTTTCGTCCGTGCCGTCACGGGTCATCCAGCCCAAAGGTTTTCCGCCTTTATCGAGCCACCGCGACATCCCGGCTTCCTGAGCCATCCGCGTCATTTCCCTCTCGGAAACCGCCTGCGGATGGTAAAGCATCGCCCGCTGGCGGATGAACACATACAGGCAAATGAGCAGGTATCCCAAGGCGGCCAGGAGGAACGCCCGCGCCAGAAAAGCGATGAGCATATTCATGTTTGCTGGTCTACTGGTCAAACTTGGTAGTAACAGTTTCCATTTTCCTTGGAAAGCTACCGGCGCTCCGCGCTTCCCCGCGTGGCAGCGGGTTCGAGCGATTTGAATGCGTAATAGAGGATCCCGGCGAGAACGAGAAAAGTGCCTGTGAGGAGCATTCCGTCCTCAAGATTCCCTGTCCGTTTTACAAGCAGCCCGATGAGGGTTGGACTGCAAAAACCGCCCAGATTGCCCACCGAATTGATCAGCGCTATTCCTGAGGCTGCCGCCGCCCCGCTGAGCAGCGCGGCGGGAAACGACCAGCTGATCGCAATCAGTGAGAGCACCCCCCCGGCTCCGAATGAGATGGCGGCGAGGTCGGCAACCGGATTCTGGAATACCAGGCAAAGGAAAAATCCTGCCGCGCCCATGGCGGCAGCCACAATCGCCGGCACCCGCCGGGCGCCATAGCGATCGGAGATCGCGCTGAAGACGAGCATGAGTATGACGGCGACCAACCAGGGAATGGCGGTGATAAAACCGATTTGCATCGGGCTTTTCCACCCGAGTTCCTTGACGATCTCGGGCAGCCAGAACGTGAGGCCATAAAGCCCCATTGCCTGACAAAAGTAGATCGCGCAGAGCTTCCAGACAGCCGGCTGGCAGAGTCCGGACAGCGCGCTCTCCGGCGCCCCCATGCGGCGCCGCTCGTTTTCCTCCGCCCGCAGTCCGTCTTCCACAAACCGCTTGGATCCGGCATCGAGCCAGGGAGCGTCAGCAGGTTTGTCCGGCAGGGCGAAAAATATCCAGGCCGCCACCAAAAAGCAGGGGGTTCCTTCCAGGAGGAAAAGCCACCGCCAGTCGGCCATTCCCAGCCACCCGTGCGACGAACTCAAAATCATTCCCGAGACAGGACCGCCCAGAATGCCGGTCACAGCGATCGCGGACAGGAAGACCGCCAGAATCCGGGCGCGCATGGCCGACGGATACCACCACGTGAGGTAGAGCACGATGCCGGGGAAAAATCCGGCTTCCGCAGCGCCGAGCAGAAACCTCAGCGCAAATAACTGCCACGGATGCAGGATAAATGCCGTCAGGGTTGTCAGTATGCCCCAGGAAAAAACGATGCGCGCGATCCAGATCCGGGCCCCGAAGCGATAGAGCGCAAGGTTGCTCGGAACTTCAAAGAGGAAGTAGCCAATAAAAAACAGGCCCGCCGCGAAACCGTATGCGGCGGAATCCATGCCGAGAGAGGCGGACATGGAAAGGTTCGCGAAGCCAATGTTCACCCGGTCGAGAAAATTGATCAGGTAGCTTACGAAGAGGATCGGGAGCAGGCGCAGGCTGATGGTGCGATAGAGTTTTGCGGATGCGGGCGGGTTCATTTCAGAAGATCGCCGAAGTCAGTTTCGCCTCCCGGGGAGCTTTTCGAGGGAGGCATTTTTCGGGTCATCATTCGCCGATGATTTTCACGAGGAACCTGGGGTCAGCGTGCATTCTCTTTCAGGTTTGCGGAAAAGCCCGTGGGGTGCAGTGTCACTTGGCGGCCTGCCAGACGATTTTACCTGAGACGATCGTTGCGACCGCGCGGCCTTTCCATGTGTGATTGTCGAACGGCGTGTTGTGGGAGAGCGACACCGAACGCTCTTTATCGAACGTCCACGCGAGTTCCGGATCAATCAGCGTCACGTCCCCCGGCGCTCCTTCGGAGAGGGTGCCCCGGTCCAGGTGGAGAAGCTTTGCGGGCTCGGCCGTGAAGAGCTCGATCAGGCGACCGAGGGAAATCACTTTTCTCTTGTGCACAAGGATGTCGCAGAACACCGCAAATTCGGTTTCGAGCCCGGTGATGCCGAACGGTGCCTGGTCGAATTCCACTTCTTTCTCGTAGGAAGCGTGGGGCGCGTGGTCGCTGCAGAGGATGCTCAGTGTCCCGTCTGCGATCCCTTCGAGGATCGCCTCCACGTCCTCCTCCGCACGGAGGGGAGGATTCATTTTGAAGTTCGTGTCGAAGGTTTTCAGCGAGGCGTCGGTGAGGGCGATGTGGTGCGGGCAGACCTCGCCGGAGACCGGCACCCCCCGGCTCCGCGCCTCACGGAGAAGCCTGACGCTCCCGCCGGAGCTGATGTGCTGGCAGTGGATGGGCGACTGGCAGAGTTCGGCGAGCATGATGTTCCTGGCGACGATCATTTCCTCCCCCATGCGCGGCCAGCCGGGGAGCCCGAGCCGCAGGCTCCATTCTCCCTCATGCATCACGCCGCCACCGACCAGCGAGTAGTCCTGGCAGTGATCCATCACGGGCAGGCCGAACATCCGGGCGTATTCGACCGCGCGCCGCATGACCTCGTGGTTTTGAATGCAGCGTCCGTCATCGGTGAGGGCCACAACTCCTGCGGCGGCGAGCGATCCGAAAGGCGCGAGTTCCTCGCCCTGCAGTCCCTTGGTGATGGCTCCGGTACAAAAAACATTTATGCACGCCTGCTGCTTCGCGCGTTCGCGGATCCATGTGATCGTGGCGGCGCTGTCAGCCGCAGGGCTCGTGTTCGGCATCGCGACGATGCTCGTGAATCCTCCCGCTGCGGCGGCGCGGGTCCCCGTTGCAATGGTTTCCTTGTGCGACTGGCCCGGCTCGCGTAGGTGGACATGGATGTCGATGAGACCGGGAGCAACAATGAGCCCGGAGGCATCGATTGTCTCGAAAGCTCCTCCGTCGGGGCGCGGGGTGATCTTTCCCTTCGAGATGAAGACATCCCCCTTTTCGTCGCGCCCGTTCGCCGGGTCGATGATCCGGCCGTTTTTGATGAGAAGATTGTTCATGTCGGGAGTCCCGCGCCACCGGCGCAGAGGTAGAGGACCGCCATCCGGACGGCGATGCCGTTGCTCACCTGTTCGAGGATCACGCTGCGCGCCCCGTCGGCCACGTCGCTGTCGATTTCGACGCCGCGGTTGATCGGCCCCGGATGCATGATCAGGCAGTCCGGCTTCAGCCGCTCCGCGCGGGCCTTCGTCAGGCCGAAGAGGGAAACGTACTCGCCGAGGCCGGGAAAATATTCCTTGCGCTGGCGCTCGTGCTGGATCCGCAGGAGGTTGATTACATCGGCATCTCCGAGCACGTCATCGAGTCGGTGGACAACCCGCACGCCGAGTTTTTCAAATCCCTTAGGGACGAGGGTTGTCGGGCCGACGAGCGTGACGCGTGCGCCGAGCTTGACGAGCCCGTGGATGTTTGAACGGGCCACCCGGCTGAAGAGGATGTCGCCCACGATCACCACATGGAGACCGGCGATCCTCCCATGTTTCTGCCGCATCGTGAAAATGTCCAGCAGGCCCTGGGTCGGGTGCTCGTGCGATCCGTCTCCCGCGTTGATGATGCAGGAGTCGAGCCGGTCGGCCAGAAACTTCGGAGATCCGGCCGAACTGTGCCGGAGCACAATGATGTCTGCATGCAGGGCCTGAAGGTTCATCGCAGTGTCCTTGAGCGTCTCTCCCTTCTGGAGGCTGGAGGCCGTGGCGGTGATGTTCACGACATCGGCGCTGAGCCGCATGGCCGCGATCTCGAACGACGTCCGCGTGCGCGTGCTCGGCTCGACAAAGAAATTCACGAGCGTCTTTCCGCGGAGCGCCGGCACTTTTTTCAGGCTGCGCTCCCCGACGCCCTTGAAGGCGGTGGCTGTGTCGAGCAGAAACTGAATCTCCTCGGCGCTCAACTCGTCGAGTCCGATCAGGTCTTTGCGGGTCCACGTTTTCATGGCGTCACAACCCGCACCGAGTCGGGGATCCCGTCGAGGTTTTCAAAGCGCACGCGGATTTTTTCCCCACGCGCCGTCGGCAGGTTTTTTCCGACATAATCCGCCCGGATGGGAAGCTCGCGATGTCCGCGGTCCACCAGCACCGCAAGCTGGATGCACGAGGGCCTGCCGAATGAAGCCAGCGCATCAAGCGCGGCCCGGCAGCTTCGTCCGGTAAAAAACACATCGTCAACGATGACCACGGAACGGCCATCCAGATCCACGGGAAGTTTCGTGGGAACGGGAGTGGTGACGCGGCCGCGCGTTGCGAGATCATCGCGGTGCATCGAAATATCCAGAGTAGCCAGATACGGCCGTCTCCCTTCGACATGCTCGATGTGATCCGCCAGACGCCGGGCAACTTCCACCCCGCGTGTCGGAATTCCCGCCAGCACCAAAGCCTCCAGATCGGATTGCTGCTCAACGACCTCATGGGCCATCCTGCGGATTGCCTTCTGGATGGCATCCGCATCCATCTCGGTGCGTTCGGTTTCTTGTGTCATTTTTCCCTTCGCGCCCTCACTGGAGCACATTAAAGGTCATTGAAAATCAACCCGGCGAATCAGTCCTTGGCTGCCTAGTTCGGTCGGACCTCCAGGTGGAACGGTATTTGACAATCCAGTCCAGCAGGGCCCGTTCAAAGCCGATGTCCTGACCGGCCTTTTCACTTTCTATCCACTTGTGTCTCAGGATCTCTTCCCGTTCGGCGAGAAATTCCTTGTATAGGACAGAGTTCTTTACGAGATCGGTTGTCTCGCATTTCGGGGAGCTCATTTCCATTCCATATGGGGATTACGAAGGGAAATGTCAAATGGATTCCTGTTCATTGGCGTGGTGTCCGCGCTCAATTCAGATGGACCCAGCAGGCCCGGATGGAAAAAGAACCGCATGGTGGAAGCTTGCGGGGCCGGCTTATCCGCCCGTCAGTGCGTTCAGCACTGCGGTTGTATCGGAGAAATCGTCGAACAGGAAATCCGGAGAGTGAGCTTCGAGCTGCGCCCGGGTGAAGCCGCCTGTGGCGACGGCGACGGTTTTTGCACCGATGGCGCGCCCGCATTCGATGTCCTTCGGGGTGTCGCCGATGACAAAAATTCTTTCCGGCGGAAATGATTCTCCATGCTTTTCCTCGGCGCGCGCGCTGGCGAACCGGCCGAGTTCGTTCCGGTCATGGTGGTCATCCGCGAAGGCTCCGAATTCAAAATAATCCCAGACCCCGTAGTGGCGGAGCTTAATTTCCGCGCCGCGGACAAGGTTGCCCGTCAGCAGCGCGAGCACCGCATCCGGGCGGGCTTTGAGCGCTTCCAGAACGGGAACCATGCCGGGCAGAACGCGGCCATGGTGGTCCGGCATGCACTTGCCCAGAAAGTGAAGGTAGCTGTCGAGGAGGGCTGTGACATTTTCCGGGGACACGTCGAGGCCGTGCTTTTCCAGAAGCGCCCGCGCGATGAGGGCGTCTGTTGCACCGGCGAGGATGACTCCCTGCAAATCCTCGTCCACACCGAAGCGCGTTTTCATCGCGCTGGTCAATGCGGTTTCGCCGGCCCCGCCTGAGGTGATCAGCGTTCCGTCGATGTCGAAGAGAAAGAGCCTATTCCCCATCGCCCTCATCTTCGGGCTCGGGTTCGAGTTCTTCTCCGTGCTTCGAGAATTTCCTGTGGCGCTTGCCCGCCGGGAGCGGACTCAGCGTCATGCCGATCGCACGGCCGACGAGTTTCGGCTCCATGTCCACATGGGCCATGCCGGCCAGGTCCACCCGGACCCGCTGGACGACTTGCATGCCCAGCTCCTGGTGGGCCATTTCGCGGCCGCGGAACTGAAGGTGGACCTTGACCTTGTTGCCCTTGTCGAGGAAATCCTCCGCGTGCCGCACCTTCGTTATGTAGTCGTGCTCGTCAATGTTCACGCGGAACTTGACCTCCTTCACCTTCGTCGTCGTCTGCTTCTTGTCCTTCTCCTGCTTCGAGAGGTCGTAACGGAATTTCCCGAAGTCCACGATCCGGCAGACCGGCGGCTGGGCGTTCGGGGCGATCTCGACGAGATCCAGGCCCATGCTCCGCGCGCGGCGGATCGCATCGTCGAGGCGCATGACGCCGAGCTGCTGGTTGTTGGCTGCGACGATGACGCGCACTTCGCGGGCGCGGATCCGTTCATTGATGCGAATATCCTTTAAGTTAATGGGACCTCCATATTGGTTGGGCAGACGACTGGGCGGCGGACGGCGGAAATGCCGGCACGCATGGCACAAGGAAAGTCGGGTTCATGCGCAGCATGAATCAGCTTTTGCGGGAAAATCTCTGCATGTTCAATGTGCCAGTCAAATCAGTCGCGGGCAGGATGAGAGGAATTTCAGGCGACAGGCAAGAGGAAATTCTTAAAATCCGGGATTCGGTCCGGGCCCGGGGCCGGCTGTCCGGTCGGCTGGAGAGGTTGCGGAGGCGTTTGGCGCAGGCGGTGCGGTGTCGAGAAACGTGATCACTCCGACTCCGCCGCTGGCATCGGCGAGGGCGATGTAGTGGACGCGGCGGAAGACTTTCGGGAACATCCATTCGCCGTTGAACCTGGAATACCCCGCGTTGAGGCCCTTCATATCGTTGAGCTGGGGGACATCTGCCCCGGTGCGGGTCGGCGGGCCGAACCTCTTCACCAGATAATCGCGGAGTCCGTCCCACCCGCCGGCCGTCGCCAGCGTGTGTTCGGTGGGCCCGTTGAAATACCGCAGCTCCATTTTCCGGACCCTGCCGTCCTGGAAGGTGAGCACGAGCATGCTGATATACGGGTTCGGTTTGTAGATCTCATAGACTTCGCGCGAGGGAGTCGAGAGGGGGCTTTTTTTGGCCGTCGGGAATTTCCGGAGGGCAGCCTTGGTGTCTCCGAGGTGGGCTCCCGCCACTTCAAGCTTCCGGAACTGGGTGGCGCCAGCCGCGGGAGGTGCCGGCTTTTTATTAGCTGTCGCACAAGTGCAGAGGAGTGCGGGAAGGATCAAGAGCATGGAGATTTTTTTCATCGGAAAGACCGTTCTGTGAATCCGGATCGCATCACACACGGCGGAAAAGTTCCAGAAAGGAATTAGCCTGTTGTGCGGGGGGGACGGGAAGAAGAGCGGGCTGAGCCTCCGCCCCTGGCAGGATCGGTCGCAAAATCCGGTCGGAAAAACGATTGCAATTCTTCCGGCACGGGTCCACTCTCCCCCTCCAAGAAATTTTATGAGTCAGCATCCCAGTTTGAAAGGAAAAGGCGCGATCCAAGCAAAGCGCAGTGTGTTGAAGCGGTTTGAACGCGTCGAGCTTCTTAAGAAGCGCGGCCAGTTCAAGGAAGGACAGCGCGTCATCGGGCTTCCAAAAACCAAGCCCGAGGATTAATTCCTCCATGCGGCTGAACCGGTTTCTCGCTGCGGCCGGTCTCGGTTCCCGGCGCTCCTGCGACGAACTCATCTCCTCGGGGGTGGTTTTCCTGAACGGGCAGCGGGTCGAAAAGCTTGCTACTCAGGTCACGCCGGAAGATGACGTGCGCGTACACGGCCGTGTAATTCATGTCGCGCGGCCGGTTTATCTCCTGTTCAACAAGCCGCGTGGGTATGTCGTCACCCGTTCGGACGAGCGCGGCCGCCGCACGATCTACGACCTGATCGCGCCCGAGTTCTCGACCCTTTTTCATGTCGGGCGTCTGGACAAGGACAGCGAGGGCCTTCTACTGCTGACCAATGACGGTGATCTGGCCCAGCGCCTCACGCACCCTTCGCACGAAATCGAGAAGGAATACGAGGTCACGCTCGACAAGAGGTTTGATCCCGCCCATTCGGCGAAGCTGATCCGCGGGATTTTTATCGAGGGCGGGCGCGGACGTTTTGAGCGCATCCGCATCCTGTCTCCCGACTGCGTGAAGGTTGTCCTCCGGCAGGGGATCAAACGGCAGATCAGGCTGATGTTTTACGACCTCGGCTACGAGGTCGAGCGCTTGATCCGGGTCCGGATCGGCGGGATCACCGACATCAAAATCCCGACGGGCAGTTACCGCCACCTGACTCCGCGCGAGGTCGAATCCCTCCAGGGAACCAAGTCCGGCACCATCCTCAAACCAAGGCATCGGCAGCCCGCCACCCGGCCCCGCACAAACCCACCCCCAAGCCAATACGCCGCCGGAGCAACCCGTAGCACGGACAATACGCCGCAACCTCCTTGACCGGACGGTCCCTCAGACCCGGCCTCGGACTCGTGTATATGGCGACAATCATTTCTTGGCCTCTCGCGGTGCGACCAATGGCCCCCGGCCGCTTAGGAGAAAATAGATCGTTGGGGTCGCGATGAGGGAGAAAAGAATGGATATGCAAAGCGCTCCGATGATGCCGATGGCGAGCGGACGGAGCATGTCGGCACCATGACCGATTCCCCAGGCTAGGGGAAACATCGCCAGCATCGTTGCAAGCGATGTCATCAGGATGGGTCGCAGCCGGCGGTGCCCGGAACGCACCAGTGCATCCTCGATACTACAGCCATCATCAATATGATGTCCCACCAGATCGAGCATGAGGATGCCATTCTTGGCGACGATCCCCACGCCAATGATCGCTCCAAGGAAGCTGACGATATTCAGTGTGGTGCCTGTGAGGGCGAGTGCGGAAACCGTTCCAAAAAGGGAGAGAACCGATCCAACAACGATGGCCACTGGTTCACGGAACGAGCGGAATTCGATGATCTGCACAGTGAATACCAATGCGATGCCGATCAGCATAACCATGAGCAGATTGCGGAAGCTTTCCTGCTGCTGGTGAAACAGCCCGCCAAGCTCAATCGTTCCGGGTGGGATACTCTTGTCCTTGGAGAGGACTTCCTTGATCTCGGCGATGCCGCTGCCCAGGTCCCGGTCTTCCAACGCGGCGGTGACGGCAACGAGTTGGCGCAAATCCTCCCGGTGCAGTTCGAGTTGGCCGGGTTCATATGTGATGTCCACCACCTCCGAAAGCTTGACGAGGTGACCATCTGGAGAACGGAGGGGAAGATCGCGAAGCGTATCTATTCGGGAAATGCGCGAGGGGTCGGTGAGGACGCGGATTTCCACAACGCGATCACCTTCAAGGACCGAAGAAGCCGTCTGCCCGAGCATGGCGGTGTTGATTGCCGTGGCGATATCGTCGCTTGTGAATCCGAGCCGCATCGCATCGGTGGCCCGCACCCGGAAGCTGATCGTCGGGCCGGTCATGTTGAGTCCGTCATTGAGGTCAACCACCCCGCGAATATTGGAGATGGCATCCTTGATTTCCGGGGCTTTTTTCATCAACCACTGGGTATCGTTTGAAAAAAGTTTGATCTCGATGGGATTGGGAGATTCGGTGAGATCTCCGATCAAATCCCCGAGGATGCCTGGGAATTCCCATTCTGCGCCGGGCAGGGCGGCATTGAATTTCTCTCGCAACTCGCTCTTGACCTCCTCGGTTGTCCGCTTGCGGTCGGGACGGAGTTTGACAAGAAAATCACCGGTGTTGGGTTCCGCAATGGCCAGAGCTAGACGTGCGCCTGTGCGACGGGAGTAACCCTCGACTTCAGGCGTTTCTTGGAGGATTTTTTCGGCTTCCCTCATTATGTGATCGGTCTCATCGAGACTGGTGCCCCACGGGGTGATGTAGTCGATGACAAATCCCCCCTCATCCATGTCGGGCATGAATCCGCTCGGCAGGTGCCCGTAGATTTTCCATCCGGCCAAAGCAACGCAGATGCAAATCGCAAGGGTCAACCACCGGGCACGCAGCGCGAGGCTCATGACGCGGTCGAATACCCGCAGGAGGGGCCGAAACAAAAAGCCCCCTTCCTCGCCGTCGGGAGAGTGGCCATGCACAAGATGATTGCGGTCGCGGAGGAATAGCGAGGCGAGGGCGGGAGTCAGAGTAAGCGCGAGCACCAACGAAGTGAGCAACGCCACCGCCATTGTCAGGGCAAGCGACCGGAAAAACACTCCTGCCACACCATCAAGAAAAGCCAGGGGAATGAACACAACGACCGGCGTGAGAGTCGAGCCGACGAGCGGGCGCAGGATTTCGTTCATGGCCGTTGTGATGGCTTCGAGCCTCGGGACGCCCCTGGCAATCTTCGAGTAGATGGCTTCGACAACCACGATCGCATCGTCAATGATCAGCCCGATTGCGGCTGCGATCCCGCCGAGGGTCATCAAGTTGAACGTGAGGTGCGCAACCAGCATGACGACGATTGTTGCCAGCACGGAAACCGGAATCACCACGATGGCGGTCATCACGCTGCCCCAGTTCTTCAGGAAGAGGTAAAGGATGACGACAGCGAAGACGAGTCCGATAAGGATCGCCTCCCACGCGCTGCCGACCGACTCGCGCACAAGCAGCGATTGGTCGTAGTAGAACGAGAGTTCCATGTCGGAGGGAAGAGTGCGGCGCAGTTCTGCGATCTGCTCCTTGAGGGCCGACGCGATGTTCAAAATGCTGCTGCCTGTGGGTTGGGCGCGGATGTTCATCAGGACAGCCCGGTGTCCCTGGGCGTTGACCACGTTGAAGACCGGCTCGGGGCCGCGCTCGACACGCGCGAAGTCGCGAACGCGAACCGGACGGTTGTCCTTCATCTGCACCACAAAATCCTCGATGTCCGCAATGGTCTTCACCCGGCTGTCCACAAGGGCGAGGTAGATCGTGTAGTTCTCCATGTGGAAGCCTGCCGGGGCGACCAGGTTGTTTTTTTCGAGTGAGGTTGTGACGTCGGTGAGGGCAAGATTGGCGGCGGCCATTTTCACCGGATCAACAACGATGTGGTATTCCGGAGCGCGGCCCCCCACGATATCGACACGGGCGATGCCGGGGATGCGGAGGAAGCGGGGCTTGAGATCGTAACGGGCAATTTCCCAGAGATCGGTCAGGTCCCGCTTCGGACTGGTGAGACTCACACCAATGATCGGAAACGCATTGAATGTGAGACGCCAGACGGTGGTTTTTGCAGTCTGGGGCAGCGAGGCCTTGAGCTGGGAAACGCGGTTGAGCACATAAAGCTCGCTCTCAACCATGTTGACCTGCCAGTTGAAAAACACATTCACCTCCGCGCTTCCGCGCCCCGTGGCCGAGCGCACCTGCACAACCCCGGGGATGTCCTTCATCGCCTCCTCGATGGGCCGGGTGATGGTGGCCATCATCTCATCTGCGGGCATGACTCCGTTGTCGATCAGGATGACGCAGCGGGGGAATTCGGTCTCGGGAAAAACCGACGAAGGCATCCGCAACGCGCAATAGATTCCCGCCGCGCAGAGCGCCAGCGTGATGAAGATGATGCTCAGGCGGTGGCGGATCCCGAATGCTCCGAACCCGTGCGCCCCTGGAGGTGTATTGGACATGGGGGGTCAGGGCTGTTTGGTTTCGGGATTGACCACGCGCACCCCCGCGCCGTCGGGCAGCGCATAGGAGCCGACCGTGACAACCGTCTGACCTTCGGAGAGATCGTCGCCGCAAATCTCCACGAGATCCACGTCGTGCAATCCCGTTTTTACTTCTTTGCGGACGGCCTTGTCGTCTTTCACGAGGGACAGTGTCGTGATGCCATCGGGAGAGGTATAGACGCTGCTTTTGGGCACCGCGAGCACACCGGGTCTTGTTTCGCTGATCACACGCACCTGGATGAACTCTCCGGCCCTCAACCCGGAGTCGGGAGGCACGGAGAGGCGTGCCAGCAGGGAGTTCGTTGAAGGATCAATGTCCGGACTCACAAACTCGACAGCGCCCGGATGGGGAGATGACTTTCCATCGGCCACAAATTCCACAGGCATTCCCGCAACAACTCCCGAGGCTTCCCGTGCCGGAACTGCGGCAGTGACCACCAACCGGGACGGGTCGAGGATTTCTCCGAGCACCGTAGTCGTCTCCACCGCCTCACCGGGTTGGACGTTGATACGGGTGACGACCCCGTCAAAAGGAGCCTCGACGCGAAGCAACATCCCGCGGGCTTCGGCGGACCCGAGCTGGGCTTCGGCCTCTTGCACGGATTTTTCTGATGCGCCGCCGATGGGCAGAAGTTTTTTTTGTCGTTCGACATTCTTTCGTGCGAAATCCCGCTCCACATCAACAACCCGGCTGTCGAGCCGGAAGAGAATGTCTCCCTTCTTGACCTTTTGTCCCTCGTGGCACTCCACGGCGGCAAGCACACCGGGCGTTGTCGCGGAAAGCCGGGCTCCGGCACTTGTTCCACCATTTCGCGCCGGTGCTGGAACAACATTGCCATAAAGCGTGACAGTGCGATGCAGGTCGGCACGGACCACAGGCGCGGTTTGGACGGCGACCATGGTTTGCTTGGGCTCTTCTTCTTCAGCCCATGCGGAGGCGAGACACGACACGAGGGCGACGGACAATATAAGAGGTGTTTTCATCGGCGGGTTCATGGGGTCTTTGAAGATCTGGATAGACTTCGAATTGAGGCGTCCCATCGCATGGGAGATTGAGTTGCTGCTTCAAGTTGTCCGAGGGCCTGTTGCATTTGCTCGGCGGCTTCAAGGCGGGAAACCCGGCTGGAAGCAAGTTCGAGCTGGGTCGAGACAAACTCCTGACGCGACACCCCACCTGCTGCTAGCATTCCGCTCAGCCGCTTCTCCTGCGCTTCCAATTCGCTTAACAGCTTATTGGCAGTGACGGCTTTTGCGCGGGCGGATTGAAAGGCAGCCAGGCTGCGTTCCACTTCGGAAAGTGCCTTGGATTGTGCCGCGTTGACCTTGGCTTCCGCCTCCGAGCATCTGGCTTTGGCCTCAGCCACCGGCCCCTGATGTTGGTTGAGCACTGGAAGTTCGACCGAAAACCCCAGCTTCCATTTTTCCTGTCCCTGATCGTATTCGTAGCTCGGGATGAGATGGATGTCGGGGTATTGCTTGGCGGTTGCGAGTTTCACGGCAGAATCCGCAGCGGCATATTGCGCGACGGCAGACAAAACATCAGCCCGGTGGAACAACGCAAGGCGCCGCGCCTGTGCGAGGTCGGTCACCGGTGGAATGGCATCAAGTCCGTCGAATGAAATGCTCACGCCATCCAACGCAGCGGTGGTCAGCCCGATCGCTTCGGCAAGAGCGATGCGAGCCACTGCCACGCGGGCATCCGCATCGTGAACAGCCATCAGGGAATTGTTGAAAGAGATACGATCCCGGGCCACCACGGCAGCAGAGAGATCGCCATTTTGTTTTTGCGACTCAAGCAGGGAGAGGTTTTCCTGCTGTGTCTGCTGCTGAAGCTTGAGCAGGTCCGCCAGTTTTTGCGCGGCGGAATACTCGACAAGAGCCGCGCGAAGCCGCGAGCGCACCTGCCACGCCGTCGAGGCGATGGCCAGCTTGGCCGCATTGGAGACATGTCCTGCTTCAGCCATCCGGTAACCGCGTTTGCCGGCTGTCTCAAAAAGGATATTCAGGTTCAGCCCGTCGATCCAAGGCGGTGAGGTGGTGCTCGTCACCCGGCTGTAATAACCGGGAGAAAGTTCCAACTCGGGGTTCGGCAACTCCCCGGCTGTCCGCCCAGCGGCCTGTGTTCCTTCCCAACTGGCGAGGGCCGCATCAATGTCCGGGTGATAATAAAGTGCCGCCAGTGTGAGCGAGTCCAGGTCCCATGTCTTGCGGGGCCCTGCTCCGCCAAGATGATTCGCTTCCAGAAAAGCCTTTAAGCCGGGATCGCTCAAGGACCGCGACGAACTCATTGCAATCCGGCTTTCCGCCAGAATCCGCGGCTGGGTGATTGCGGAACCGCTCGGTTTTGGAACTTTCTCTCTTGGAGCAGAAGAGCTGCAGCCTGAGAACACAGCCAAGATTGCCAAACCCGACAACAACCGGCACCCCGGCATTCCTGCGGCGGGTGCTTGGAGAAGTTGCCCATGCAAACCTGGGCAGTGGCTGTCTGGGGTGTGATTTTGAGACATAATGATCCTACGATTTGTAGGAATCATCGGCACCAGGGGTGCGGTTCGTTCCCCGGGAGGGAACAGGCGGAAATCCATCGCCAGGTTGTCGGTATGACAACTCTAACACGGCGACAAGCCAAAAGTTCCAAATATTTAATCCGCCGCTCGGGAAATCTTCTGCTTGAGCCCATGGTGACATTTGGTTTGGATAACCTCCAATGAAATCACTTCTGCGCGATGTTCCCGATGGGCCCAAGGCGATCGGGCCGTATTCCCTCGGCGTGGTGGCCGAGGGGCGGTTTGTTTTTGTGTCGGGAATGACCCCCTTTGACCCGGCGACTGGAAAAATCGAACGCGGCACGGTTTCCGAGCAGACGGAACTCGTGTTAGAGAACGTCCGGAGGGTTCTCAACGCAGCCGGCGCCTCGATGGCCGACGTGGTGAGCTGCCGGGTTTACCTTTCCAATCTCACGACCGAAACGTTTCAGGAAATGAACGCCGTCTACGCGCGGTTTTTCGGGGACTCGCTGCCCGCCCGGGCGACCGTCGGCGCACAGTTGCTCGGGTTCGATGTCGAGATCGAGTGCGTCGCCTGCCTTTCAACCAACAAACCATGAAAATCGCCCAGGAATTCCGGGAGTTCATCTCCCGCGGAAATGTCGTGGATCTCGCCGTCGGCGTGATCATCGGAGCGGCATTCGGAAAAATCGTCAACAGCCTCGTCAACGATATCGTGATGCCGCCGATCGGGCTGCTGATGAAGGGGATCAACTTCAGCGACCTCTTCATCTGCCTCAACGGCGAGCGCTGCGCAACGCTTGCCGAGGCGAAGGCCAAAAGTGTGCCGGTCATCGCCTACGGAAATTTTCTGAACACGACCATCGAGTTTCTGATCATCGCCGCCTGTGTGTTCGCGATCGTCAAGGTTGTCAACAAGCTCAAGCGCGCGGAAGCCGCCGCACCCGCTGCCGAGCCGCCAAGATCGGAAGTCTTGTTGACAGAGATCCGGGACCTTTTGAAAAAGTAGCTCCTGGGTCCGCTATTGAAGACTTTTGGGGACAGGGAGAACGGCACCCAGGCTGCGGAAAACCCCCACGGGCCGCGGATGGGAGCGCTGGAGATCATCTGGCCCTACATCAGGCCCCAGCGGTGGGCGCTTCTGCTGGCCATCGGACTCAACGCGTTTCACGGGTTTGCCATCACGTTCCAGGTTTTCACCGTGGGATGGCTTGTGGACTGGGTTCTCGGGAAGGGAAATCTTCCACCCGACATGTGGCGCAGGATGCTCGCTTTGGGAATCGGCTACTTCCTGGTTTCCATATTCGGGCGGATGCTCTGCTGGCATCTGGGATACCGGATCTTCACGCGGGTCCGCGAGCAGATGCTTTCCGCGCTGCGCGCGCGGTTCTTCCGGCAGCTGAACGCCCTCTGCCTGCGCTTCCACGTGAAGACGAGCTCGGGGGAATTGTTCAGCTACCTGTTTGGTTCGCCGCTGAACAGCATCGTGCAGTTCTACCAGCATTGTTCCGTGGGACTTGCCGGCGCCCTCACTACCGTCTTTTCTGCGGTGGGGATGCTGCTTTGGACCGACTGGATCCTGACGGCGATTCTCAGCCTCACCGTGGGGCTGCAGGTCTTCATGATGGACCGGGCGAGGCGCACCAACAGGCGCATCCACCTCGATTTTCAAAAGCTCGAATCCTCCGTCACGGGAACGGTGGCAGACTTGCTCAGGGGAACGCGCGCGGTCAAACTCTATTCCATGGAGAAGGCGGTGGAGGGGGAGTTCGGCGAGCAGATCCGGATGATCTCCAGCAAAAGCTACGAGCGCGACGTGCGGGTCCACATGGAATGGATGAAGCAGGAGACGATCGGCTACGCGGGCTTTGCGCTGATGCTGGCCGCCTGCGCGTGGCAGTTCAGCCTCGCGAAGATCACGATTGGCGAGGTTTCGATGTTCCTGCTCGCCTTTCAGCAGCTTTCCGGACCACTGACGATCATATCCCAGGCATTCGCGCTCTGGGGTTCCGCCCAGGCTTCGATCGAGCGCATCGGCGAAGTGCTGCGTGCCACCTCGACAACTCCCGATCCCGCAGCCGACCAAATGCCGGTTCCGCCGGCGGGAGACATCGAGATGCGGGACGTGCATTTTTCCTACGATGAGAACCCGGTTCTCAACGGGGTGAGCCTTCTCATCCCCTACGGACAGAGCGTCGCGCTCGTCGGGCCGTCCGGCTCCGGGAAAAGCACGATCGCCCAGCTGTTGCTCCGGCTTTACGATCCCGACCGTGGTGCGGTTCTTTTCGGAGGACAGGACCTCAGGCAGTGTGCGGGTTCCGAGGTTCGCCGCCGGTTCGGGGTCGTTCCGCAGGATCCGTTTATTTTCCGCACCACGATCCGGCAGAACCTGCGGGCGGCGGACCCCGATGCCGACGATGCAGCCATCGAGCGGGCGTGCAGGCTGGCCAACGCGTGGGAATTCATCGAGAAGCTTCCAGAGAAGCTCGATGCAAGGGTCGGCGAGGGCGGATCCACTCTCAGCGGCGGCCAGCGCCAGCGCCTGGCGATTGCGCGTGCCCTGCTCGCAAACCCTCCCGTCCTGCTCTTCGATGAAGCCACGAGCGCCCTCGACACGCTGAGCGAGCGCCTGATTCACGAAACCATGCGAAGGGTTTGCGCCGGCCGCACCACCCTCATCATTGCCCACCGTCTCGCCACGGTCCGCGATTGTGACCGCATCCTTGTCATCAACAACGGCCGGGTGGAGCAGGACGGGACGTTCGATGCACTTTTTGGCGCTAATGGCCTCTTCAAGGATCTCGTTCAGGGACAGCAGCTCCAGGCCTGAAAATTTCTTTTCTGCGCCGGACGGGCGGGGCGGCGGAAATTATACCAAATGCACCGTCTGACGGGTAAAATGTTGCGGCGCGCCGGGACGTCGCGCCCTACCATTGGCACAGGTAGGGTCGGGCCTCCGGACCGACCGCAGGCGTTCGTTGATTCCGCCTGTTTCGGTGTCAAAATGGTATCAGATGCTTTTGAGTGCCTTAGCTGCGGCCGCGATATGAGCGGGAGTTGTTCCGCAGCAC
>QYQL01000016.1 GCA_007280915.1 Verrucomicrobiaceae bacterium
GGCGTGCTCTGCATGTATCACGATCAGGGCCTCATTCCGCTGAAACTTCACGCCTTCGACACCGGCGTGAACGTGACGCTCGGCCTGCCGTTTGTGCGGACCAGCCCGGACCACGGCACGGCATTCGACATCGCGGGAAAAGGGATCGCGAAACCCGACAGCATGATAGCGGCCGTTCAATTGGCGGCCGGATTGATTCAAAACCGCTCCCACGCGGGGTGAGGAATTTTGTTCCTGACTTTCCGCCTGCCGCAGAACCTCAATTGGCGGGCAGTTCCTTGATGCGGATGTTGCGCCAGGCCACCGAGTAAGGTCCGTCGCCGGGTTTGATGGCGTGAACCTGAAGGCCGAGGAATCCCTTCGGATGGGTCTGGAAAATTCCCTCGTCGGTGAGGTCGGCAACCGGCTGACCGTTGATGAAGGTTTGGATGCGGGGGCCTTGGGCAATGACCCGGAAGCTGTTCCATTCCCCGTTCTTCATGAGGGAATGCTGATTTTTTGCAGGGTCTTTTTCTTTGGGTTCGGGAGAGAGCCAGTTCCGACCGGTCGCCTCGCCGTAGATCCAACCAGCCTGTCCGGGGCTTGCCTCGATCTCCACCTGCGGACCGTAAACGCGTCCGGGGCCGTCGTTCTTCTTGTTGCCCTGCGGGTTGGCCGCATCCGCCGTCTTCTGCAACGAGCGGATCTGCATGCCCGAGTTGAGCTTGTCATCAACCTTCACCTCGAATTCGAGTTCGAAGTTTCCATAAAGCTTGTCAGAGCAGAGAAAGGAATTCGGACTGCCCGCCGCTGTCGTGCCGACGATCGTTCCGTTCTCCGCTTTGTAAGTCGCGGTGCCATTGAGCTGGGTCCAACCCTTCAGGCTCGTGCCATCAAAAAGGTTTGTCCAGGTGTCCCCAGCGTTGGACGAGTCTCTCCGGCACCCGACCGGAAGGAGAATGCATGTCAGAATAATGAGTCCGATTGCGATCCGGGAAAGCAGCGGCTGACCCCGAAAAAAGTTTTCGTTGCGGCAGAACACCGAACGTGTTTCGGCATCGTGGCTTTTTGGCGGAAGGGAGTTCATTGAAAGGAAGGCTTTTCGCATTCTACGATCAGGCCGGAGGAACCGCAAGTCCGCATCAAGGATTTCCGCACGCAGATGGAGGTCATTTACTTCAAAACGCTCCAACCAGAAGCCGGGTAGAGAATAAACGGCCTTCAATCGGGAAGCAGCTTCTCCAGCTGCTCGGAAAATATTTCCGCGACGCGGGCGGTGATTTCCTTCATGGAAATCTGTGAGCCGGATTCCTTTTCCAGACAGGTCATTTCGACGCCGGTGATCCCGCAAGGGGTGATGTGTGTGAAACCGTCCAGCGAGGAGTGCAGGACGTTGAGGGCGAACCCGTGCATCGAGATCCATTTTTTGACGCCAACCCCGAGCGAGGCGATTTTGCGCGGTCCGACCCAGACTCCGGTGAGGCCTTCTTTCCGCGAAGCTTCCACCCCATACGAAGCGCAGAGGCGGATGAGGATCTCCTCGAGGAAACGCAGGTAGCGGTGGAGGTCGCGTCCGCGGGCGTTGAGGTCCAAAATCGGATATCCGACAAGCTGCCCGGGGCCGTGATACGTCGCCTGTCCGCCACGGTTCGTCTCGACGACCACATGCGGAAGATGGGCTCGCAGGCTGGATTGATCGCGCGTGCGGCCGATCGTGTAAACCGGCGCGTGTTCGAGCAGCAAAAGGACTTCCTCCCCTCCCCCGGAGACGAGATCCTCCACATACCGTTCCTGAATCTCGAGGGCGGCATGGTATTCGATGCGGCCGAGGTCGAGGACTTTCATACGCGGTCCAAGGGAACCCGACGGCGTACTGCGGCGTCGGCGGATTGGAAATGCGTGAGGCCGATCGCCATCGCATCGGCGGCGTCCGGCGGCGGCGTGACGGTGAGCCCGAGGAGCGCGCGGATCATGAACGCCACCTGGGATTTTTGCGCGGCGCCGTTGCCAACGACCGCCTGTTTCACACGGCGCGGGGCATACTCGTGGATGGGAAGTCCCTTTTGCGCGGCGGCCAGAAGGGCGGCACCGCGTGCTGAGCCGAGCGTGATCGCCGTCGGAAAACTCTGCACGTAGATCACGCTCTCGATCGCCATCACCTCAGGGGAAAACCGGACGATCACGTCGCCGAGTTGTTCATGGATCGCAACCAGACAGCCGGAGACGGTCAGCCTGGGTGGATTCTTGATCACCCCGAAATGGAGGCACCTGATTTTGCCGTTCTCGCGCTCAAGCAGGGCATAGCCGGTGCCGCGCAGCGAGGGGTCGACGGCGAGGAGGGTTTCTTTCATCAGGGATTCAGGGTTTCCGGCAGGTGATCAAGGACAGCCTCGACACTCAGGTTCTGCAGCAATCCGCCCGGTGCGCGCAAGACATTCGCATTTTTCGGCGCCCAGACCGCCGGATCGGTGGGACCGAAAAGGATGAGGCATTCCGCGCCGGCAGCCGCAGCCAGATGGGAAATTCCGCTGTCGTGACCGATGAAAAACGCGCAGCGGGCCAGAACCGCCCCCAGCACGTTCAGCGGCAGATGCTCAAGGAAGACAAGCTTCCCGAAAAATTCCGACCTCAACTCCCGCGTGCGCCCGGCATCACTCTCACCCGATATAACCAGCAGCGTTGCCCGCAAATCCAGGAGCCGGTTGATCAGCTGTCTCCATGCCGGGAGCGGCCAGTTCTTTTTTTCGGATCCGCTGCCAGGATGAATCGCGATAATCGGCCCATCGAGGCCGCACAGAAGTTCATCCGCCGCCTCGAAATCGGAAAGCGCGGGATAGATCCGGGCCGCCTCGTCCTCCAGAAAAAGGGCCAGAGACTCCATCGGACGGGCGAGTTGGCGGGAGGCATGTTGCGCGTCGGAAATCCTCGGGTCCCCGACGATCAGGTTTTTCACCCCGCAGCGCCGCAGGTTGCCCTCGAAGAATTTGTCCGGGTCGAAGAGGTAGGAGATAACCTGGCCAAAGCCGGCGAAGTATTCCGAGAGCCCGGGATCAAGATCCGAGCGCGGGTTGAAGAACCCGGCCATCGGCGCATACTCGATCGAGCGCACCGCATCGGCATAAAACCGGCCCTCGGCCACGCAGCAGATGTGCCGGTAGCCGATGATCTCGATCCGGCATTCGGGAAACCCCTCCCGCAAGAGATGCAGCGCCGGAAGCGTGAGGATGAAATCCCCGATCGCACCGCCACGGATGACAAGGATGTCAGGCATCGGGAATTCTTGTCATGAACCGGGATTTCGATAAACCCAAAGTTTGTCCGCCCGGGAAAAAGAATGCGGCAACTTCCGGCGGCAAAACGTGTTTCCAATTGTATGAAAACGATCCTGACACTTGGTCTTCTGGCATTTTCCGCGCTTGCCGGTCACGCGACGGGATATGATCCGCTGAAGCTGTCGGACAGCGGCACAAAAACCCTCGATCTTGTCACCGGGGACGCGAAGCGGAGCCTTCCCCTTCTGGTGGTCCTGCCAAAAGCCTCAGGTCCGGCACCCGTCATTCTTTTCAGCCACGGGCTCGGAGGCTCGAACAAGGCCTGCTCCTACCTTGGCGAGCAGTGGGCCGGACGCGGGTATGTTGTCGTGTTCGTCCAGCATCCGGGCAGCGATGAATCCATCCTGAAGGGATCGGAGGACCCGATGCGGGCGATGAGGAAGGCGGCGACCACAAAGAACCTGCTGCTCCGGATCGAAGACATTCACACGGTGTTGGATCAACTCGGCACCTGGAATTCCCAGCCCTCACACCCGCTGAACGACCGGCTCGACCTTGAGAAGGTCGGGATGGCCGGACACTCGTTCGGCGCCATGACCACCCAGGCCGTGAGCGGACAAACGTTCCCGTGGGTCGGGACGAAATTCACCGATCCCCGCATCAAAGCCGCGCTGTGCCTGAGCCCGAGCGTCCCGGAAAAAGGGTCCGCCACCAAGGCATTCAAATCAGTCAAAATCCCGTGGATGCTCATGACCGGGACAAATGACATCGCCATCCTCGGCCCGCAGGATATCTCCGCCCGCCTCGGGGTTTTTCCCGCGCTGCCGCCGGGTGGAAAATACGAGGTGGTTCTCAACGGCGCCGAACACCTGGCTTTCACCGACCGACCGGTCACGGGGATACGGAGAAACCCGCTCCATCACAAAAGCATCCGAGCCCTCTCGACCGCATTCTGGGATGCCTTCCTCAAAGGCGACCCCGCAGCGAAGGCGTGGCTGGATGGCGAGGACCCGAAGTATGTCCTCTCACCTGCGGATACGTTCCAGAAGAAATAGAGGCATCTACAACACCCGGACCGACTGTGAGAACAGGATCAGGGATCTCAAGCAGGACTTCGGGCTCGAGGCGTTCTGCCTTCAAGACTTTTGGGGCAGAGAGAAAAGCGGCGTTTCGGATTGAATCTGCGTCTTCTGCAAAGATCTGCGACCACCCTGTTTTCTCTTGTCGCGCCTTGCGGTCTTGGCGCGAGACTCAGATCGGCGGGAGGAGGATGCGGACGGCGGGTTCTTCCTGGCGCTTGGTGCTGTAGATGCGGGCGGGCGCGGTGGATTTGACTTCGTATCCACGCAGGATGAACTCGGGATAGAATGCGTCGCTGGCGGGCTCGTAAATGAGGTTGCCCGAGAAGCTGCCGGTGAGCCGGTATTCGTAGTTATGGTCGCTGCCGAGTTTTCCCGCTTCACGGTCGGGGGCGAGTTTCACCTGCTCGTTCATCATGACGAGCTTGGCGGATTTCCATGGCTGGCCGGGCTGGCGGACCCATCCCCACATTTTGTAATCCTGCTTATACATCCTGCGGCCGATGAAATAATCGCCCGGCTGTTCGGTCTGGATGGCGGCGTTCATGGCCGCGCGGGCAGGGGCGTCCGGTTCGATCGTCTCGCAGCCGGTCAGGGCCACAGCGGCAAGGACGGCAGCCGCAAGCAGTTTCATTCCGCATTTCATCATTGTGCATTTTTTCCTGATAATTCCACTTTGGCAAGAAACGGTTGCAGCCAGGCCGCGAGGGACTCCACGGACGCAAGCATTTCGCTGTTTGTGAAGGTCACTACATTATCCGCCATCCGGGCAACGTCCCCGGTGACATGGGCGAAGGCTTGGAAAATACCGCGCGTTATTTTACGGCATCTTCCCTGTAGGAGGGATTGGGGAAGGGCACCACAGCACCGGTCTCCTTGAAAAAAACCTCCAGGCGGGCGTCCATCGACTTCACCCGTGCAGGCTCCGCAGCGCTGAGATCTCTGGTTTCTCCCAGATCGTCCCGGAGGTTATAGAGTTCGATGCGGGGCTCCTGGGCGGGGCCGTCATGAAGAAACCGGATGAGCTTCCAATCCCCCTGCCTCACCGATGCTGCGGGAACCTGCCCGTTGACTTTGATGTTGTGCGGCAGAAACCCGAAGACTTCCTCGCGATGCCTTGTGGAATTGCCGTCAAGCACGGACAGAAAGCTCCGGCCGTCCATGATTTGAGCATCCGGAAGCTTCGCTCCGGCCGCGGCTGCCAGCGTGGGGTAGAAGTCCATACTCTGGATCATCGCGTCGGTTTTTGTGTCTGGCCTGACGACCCCCGGCCAAACGACAAAGCAGGGCTCTCTGGTGCCTCCCTCGTAGATGCTCGCCTTGCCGCCACGAAGCGGAGCATTGCTCGTGGGGGAAATGTCAGCGTATTTTTTGGCGGCATCATCCGCAGCCTCGGTCCGGAATGCCGGCCAGTTCACGCCGCCATTATCCGAGAAAAACACGATGAGCGTCTTGTCCAGAACCCCGGCTGTTTCAAGCCCCTTGACGAGTGTGCCGACCGCGTCATCCAGACTGCTCACCATCGCCGCATAAACCGGATTATGCTGCGGGAGTTCGTCGTCCATCTGCTCCCGGGATTTCTCCACCTGATCCGGTTTTGCATTATATCTCGAATGGACCGAGAACGACCAGTAGTTGAGATAGAAGGGACGGTCCTTGTTGGCTTCGATAAACTTGACCGCCTCGGATGCCATGCGGTCCTCGATGTGCTCGCCGGGTGCGTTTTCTTTAAGCCCGGGGAATCCCCACGGTGCCAGATATCCATTCGGAAGCCCGGGAGAAGGGGTGTGCGGCACATCCACATCGAATCCCTGCTCCAGCGGGCTGTAGGGCTCGGGGCCGAGATGCCATTTTCCAAAGTGCCCGGTCGCATAGCCGGCGGCTTTGAGCGTCTCGGCCAGCGTGACAATCGATGTATCCAAGCGGTTGGCGGAAATCACGGCCACGCACTTGTTGAACGGATCGCTTCCCTTGGGAAGGCCCGCCTTCATGCGCGCGTCCGGCTCATGACATGCAGGAGCCAAAATCCCGATGCGGGCGGGATACTGACCGCTCATGATGCTCGCGCGCGTCGGCGAGCAAAGGGCGTTGGCGGCATACGCTTGGGTGAAGATCATCCCGCGCTTCGCGAGGGCATCGATATTGGGGGTCTTGAAGTTGACGCTTCCGGAAAACCCGACGTCGTTCCACCCGAGGTCGTCGGCCATGATGAAGACAATGTTCGGCTTGGCGGGAATTTCTGCCGGAAGCGGATTCCCGGAAAGCAGGACGGCCGAAAGGATTGCCGCGGCTGAGGAAAAACCAGCGCGCCGCAGGCCCCTAGTGCACGTTGCCATCGTTCCAGCGCTTATCAATCCAACGAGGAGGCTCGTTGTTTTTATTCCATTCATCCCAAAGCGTCTGGAGTTCCCCGACCTTCCCGGGCTCTTTGGCGGCAAGGTCATCGGCCTCGCCGGGATCCTTCGCCAGATTGAAAAGCCTCACCGGGGCATCGAGCCCGGTTTTGGACAGCTTCCAGTCACCCTTGCGAACGGCGTATTGAACACCGAAGCGCCAGAAGAGGGCCTCGTGCGGCGCGGCGGTGGATTTGCCCTCCAGAAGGGGCAGGAGATTGACTCCATCGAGCTTCCAGTCCGGATCGATCTTTCCCCCCGCCGCGGCGACGGAGGTGGGGAGAATGTCGAGTTGGATGACCGGATGATCAAGGACCTGCCCCGCCGGGATCCGCCCCTTCCAACTGACGACGAACGGCTCATGGATTCCACCTTCCCACAGGGTCCACTTCGTCCCCTGAAAGGGCTTGTTGTCGATCGGATTTCCACCGCCGTTGTCGCTCAGGAAAAAGACCAGCGTGTCCTCCTCGAGCCCGAGGGAGCGGAGCTTTTCCATGATCCGGCCGATGATGTCATCGAGTTGGGCGACGTCCGCGCAATACTTGCGCCGGTTCGGCGGCATCGAGGGATCAAACCGGCTCAACCACGGCTCGGCACCGATTTGCTGGGCATGGATGCCGGTGAACGGAAGATACAGAAAAAACGGTTTGTCGTGGTGGCGTTCGACAAACGACAGTGCCTCGTCGCAGAACGTGTTCATGAAATTCGGCGGAGCCGGAACCTTCTCCGTGCCCCGGAGGAGAGGAGGGGGAGCCCCATCGGGATCCTTCCAGTTGATCCCGTAGGGGAGGATTCCAAAAAACTCGTCGAACCCCCGGTCGGTCGGCAGGTATCCCGGCTGGTCCCCGAGATGCCATTTTCCGATCGCTCCGGTGCAATACCCGAGCTGCTTCATCTTCTGCGGGAATGTCACCTCTCCCTTGTCGAGCGCGCGCGGGCCCTTGTCGTCCGGATGCACTTTCCCCTCCGCGTTGGCATCAAAACCAAACCGCTGCTGATACCTTCCGGTCATCAGACCCGCCCGGGTCGGACTGCACACGCACCCGGAGACATAACCGTTCATGAACTTCGCACCGCCCTTCGCCAGAGAATCGATGTTCGGTGTCGGGATCTGGGTGTTCCCATACGCCCCTGTGTCCGCATAGCCTAGGTCGTCGGCCAGAAAAACGACGACATTCGGCGGTCGGTCGGCGGCATGGACGGCGGAAGAGACAAGGAGCGCCAGAAGGAAAGTTCGGATGGTTTTCATATCATTCAAAACTAAGACTGAGCGAAAACCTCTGGAAACGTTCATGCTGAAACAAAAATCAGAGCAGAGATCCACCTCAAAGCAAGCGTAATTAAATTCCGATTTCGACCTGTTTTATTCGGCACGAAACATCCCACACAAAAGTGTGCCTTTCTGACAGCAAAAGCGGCAAGCCGGGCACTATCGATCAATGGCCTTCTCGGACTCGCTCATCGGGCGGACCTCGATCAGGTCGGTGACATTCCCCGCACCTGCGGCTTCGGTGGCGTAGGAAACAAGGCGGTCGCGGTTCGCAGTGCTGACGGCTCTTCCCCGGAGAGTGGTTTTCCCGTTGAGCGTCTTCACTTCAAGATTTGCGCCGTAACTGGTCAGGTTCTTGTCGGCCATGATCCGCTTCCTGATCTTCAATGTGATTTCCTTGTCCCGGGGATCTTCTCCTTGCACGAGCGGCACCGGTAGGATGCCCGGCCTCGCCGGATCCTCTTCCTGGAATTGCCCGCTTCGGGACATACTGAACGAGGAGCTATCTTTGAATGCCTGCTCGTGATTGTTGATCCGGAGCCCGTTGTGCTTGAGATTGTATCGCAGGGCCTGTGGCGGGACGACCTTCATATTCTCGCGCGTATAGCTTCCAAAGGGACGGATGACCACCCCCTTGAGCCGGCCGGTGACGCGGTTCAGCTCCCGCAGACCGGAGACATATCCAACTTGCACTCCCTGCAGATTCTCGACAGGCAGGTAGAGGATCTTTGATCCTTTCTGAACGAAGCCCAGGGGCTCGAGTGGCTGGCCGTTCAAGGTGGCCGGGCCGCCCTTCGTGGCAAAGAACGGCGTCTGGCCGAAGAAACGATAGACCTCTGCCACCCTGGCGGTTTCGGGTGGGCCGACTTCCTTCGACAGTTCGAACGTCGGGGCATTTTGAAAAGTCTTCGGGTCCATATCGAGAAAGAGCGTGCGGGGAGTCCCGTCATCGCGGAGAGCTCCCGGGGGAATGATCACCGTTTTTTTCCCGATGCCGGCAAAGCCGCCAAAGGATACGATCATTCCGACATAGCGCCCGTGTTCGAGGTCAACCGCTGTATCTTTGACATGTCCCAACAGGACGCCCTTGCTGTTCCGGATTTCTTTCCCCACAACCTCGTCCCACTGCCCGGTTTTGGTCTGCGCGGGAGAGCTTTCTGCTGACAGGCACAACAGCAGGATGAGAAGAGGACAACTAAAATACCGGAATGTAGAGGAGGAGAGGTTCATGTTCGGTGAGGAGTGGTTGGATTGTTGGAAACGCCAGTCCAAGCGGATATCAATCGTCGCCTGGGGGGCAATTTCCGACTTCCATTGGTAATTCAACCCGGATTATGCAGTAGAGTAATCGAACGGAGGAGGGCGGGCGTCGATCTGGCGGAAGATGGAGTCCATCCAGGGGCGTTTTGAGCGAGGCAGCGAGAGTTTGAGCACCCTCTGGCGGGCGTGCTGGCTGACCCAGCCGCCTATTGCAAAGCAATAGGAACGCAGCGTGGCCAGTGTCGCCGTGTTGCGGCTGTTGAGCGCGCAGTGACGGAACAGGCTCATGAGATTGTAGGCTGCCATGATGAAGCGGAACGAGGCTTCCGTGGCCCAAAAGTCTTGCAGGCAGAACGCGTCGAGCCCGAAGTCCTGCTTCAGTTCCCTGATCCTGTTCTCGCAGTCAGCCCGGGTGTTGTAGATGTTCCAGATCTGATCGAGCGGAAGATCGAGGTTGGTCACATACAGGCTGAAGCGGTAGTCGGGCAGGTCTTCGAAGAGCAGCTTGCCCGCGGCCTGCGGCCGCCGGCTGATCTGTTTGCGCACGACGATGTGCCGACGGGCTTTGGCCTTGGGGTTGGCTGGCTGGTGCCGCCACTCCTTGACCGCGATGCCGGGGCAGATTTCCACCCAGTCCTTCATGCCGTGGATCTCGTGCTTGAGGTTGGCGTAAGCTTTGGCGGCGATGATGTAGGGGATCCCTCGCTCCTCCAGAGCGCCCAGGATCTCGTCGGTGTAAAAGCCGGAGTCGGCGCGCACCAGGCCCACTTTCACTCCGGCCAGCGCCCCATCGAAGGTCTCGCGCATGAACCCCACGCAATTGGAACACGCCGCCGTGTTGCCGGGACGCAGCCAGGCGTTGGCCACCATGCGCGTCTGACTGACGAAGGCAATGAGCGGGTGGTGCGAGTTGCGCCCCCTGCGATTGGGGTTGTAACCCTTGGCCGAACCTTCCTGGGCGCCTTCGCGCGTGATGACCGTGCTGTCGAAGTCCACCGTCACAGCGCCGAGGTTGAGTTGCGAGAAGAACCAGTGCTGCAGTGGCGGGAACACCGCCGTGTTGCGTGCCTGTGAGAACTTTCCAAAAAACCGGCTGTAGGTGCTCTGGCTCGGCAGACTCTCGTAGCCAAAGATTGCCGCCAGCGGCTCATCCTGCCGCAGCCAGTCGCAGTGGATGTATCGGCTCGCCCCCGTCCAGATACCAAGCCAAAACCCCTCGATGATATGCGCCGGATCGTAGGCCCGATTCGATCCGCCATGCGGCAGTTCCAGTTCCGCCAGTCGCTCGCGGATTCCTGTCTGGTCGACGAATCGTTTCATCAACGCCATGCCGCCAAAGGGCGTTACCGGCTTGTCCGAGTATTCGATGGGCAGGTTCACCATTGCGGTGAGCCTACCACACCTGCCAATCCCTCTTCCTGACTGCCCCAGCCTTCATTTCTCAGCTTCTATTGCATGATCCGGGTTCAATTCCCCCAAGGAGGAAATAAAATTCTCCTCAAAGGAAATCGCGGGAGAAGCTCACATTTCACGAATCAGGGGCTCCACCGCCGCCAGCGCCTCGTGGTAAAGCGGATGGCGTCCGCTGCGGCCGAGTTCTGCGAGAAGAGTATCGGCCAGACACTCTCCGCCGGCACCGAGGGTCATCACGGAATCGGGCACGCCGGGCGCATGCAGGCTGGCGTGGAAGAACTGCGAGTCCGAGGAACGCGCGAGGCTGAAGGAAAATCCCCCGCCGCCCAACTCGATGGAAGCGATCTCCTCCCCTTCCGCCGCAGACATCGAAAAATCAACACGCTGTCCGCCGGGAGCATGGAAGCATGTTCCCGGGAGTAGACTCCATCCGAGCCTGCTGGCGAGCCAGCCAACAAGCAGAAGGGCAGTGGTCTTCGCATCCGGACCGCAGGCGATCTTTACGGAGGAAATTTTCGGGAGGCAGGGAAGCGCGGCGGAATGGTCGAAGAGGCTTGCGAGAGCCAGCCGCCAGGAATGAAGGCGTGTCCAGTTCAAGTCGCAGAGCTCTGCTCCCGGGTCTGCAAGCGCGGCGATCCGGCCGGTGAGAGCGAATTGGCCGGCAGGCTGCTTCCATGTGCGACTATCGAAGATCAGGCGGTCCACCC
>QYQL01000050.1 GCA_007280915.1 Verrucomicrobiaceae bacterium
CGCAATCAAGTTGTCCAAAAATGACAGGGGATAGAGAAAAACCAGAAATGCCCAGGGAATGAAGAGCGCCTTGGCCCATGTCCAACCCAGCAGCCACAGAACCATCCCTCCGGTCAGGATCTGAAAACTGGCGTAACCGATGAAAACATTATCCGCACGATATCCAATCCAGTAGACGACGAGCCCGAATAGCATCACCGCCATGCCGGCCCAGGAGCGGGTAAAAGGTGCTTTCGGAAGGTGTTCCCTCTCAAACCAGATCATTCCCACAATCGCAAATGGAACCAGATAGCAATGCTGCCAGTCCTCACTCTGCCAGAGCGTGTTGGCAAAGTGCACGATGGTGACCAAATCCGCGCCGTAGCCCATGGCATAGGGGTTCCAGGCATAAAGAAGCCAGAGGGCCGCAAGGGAACTCAGGATGACAACCGCGAGTTCGGCGGTGCGGTTGCCGGTGGAATTCGTGGATGTCATCAGATCGTGAACATTGAAAAAGTTGCGGCCCCTGTAGCAGAAAAACAGAACTCCACCAAGCGGATAGAAGCGCAGGCATCCATCCGCCTCACTCCCCCGACCGGCGAAAGAGCTTCGGCTTCATCCACGACCAGGTTTGTGCGATACCCTCGTCGAGCGTTGTGGATGGATTCCATCCGGTTGCTTCACGAACTTTGGAAACATCCAGCACGTTGGCGGTCACGTCACCGGATTGGGCGGCCTGAAAGACCAGATCCGCCTTTTTTCCAACCGCCTTCTCGATCCGGGACAGCACCTCATTCAGCGGAGTCCCCTGCCCGCTCCCGATGTTAAACGGCCCGGACGCTCCGGGATTTGAAACCAGTTTGACGCAGGCTTCTGTAAAATCGTTTATGAAAATGTAGTCCTTCGTCGCCGAGCCATCCCCCCGTATGGTGATCGGTTCGCCGCGCGCGATCCGGGCCATCGCAACCGCCACTATTCCCTGAGCCGACTGAAAAGTCTGCCCGGGTCCATAGGGGTTCGATGGGCGGATTTCCAGATGCCGGAATCCCTTCTGCTCCGCCACCATGGCGAGGTATTTCTCCATCGTGAGTTTTGCGATCCCGTAAGGCGAACGCGGGCGTGTCGGATGATCCTCGCTGATCGGGAGCTGCTCCGGCTCGCCGTAAACAGCACCACCGGATGAAAGAAGCACTAAATCCTCCGCCTTGGATTCCTGGATCTCCTCCAACACCAGCAGCAGCAATTCGATATTGCCCAGAAAGTTCGCAGGCAAACGATCAGCGGCGGGTGCCGTGCGCGTCTCATGGGCCAGATAAACCACCCGGGTGAACTTCGCCAGTGCCCGCCGGAGCAGGTGCATGTCCCGCAGTTCCCCGGTGAAATATTCCGCATTCAGCCCCCCTTCCGCTGGCAAAATCCGGTCAAAAATCCCGACGCTCCATCCGTCCCGGGAAAACCTGTCAGCCAGCCGGGACCCCAGAAACCCGGCACCCCCGATCAGGAGAACATTCTTCTTCATCGCGGGATTCTACATCACGAATCCCGGTAAAAGGCACCTCAAAAACCACCGGATGATTTCGTATCGGCCCCGGGGCGGTCCCCTCACTTCGATCAGGAATTGTTTATCCGCCGGCTTTTGTCCCTTCCTCTCTGCGGTTCAGAATCTTCGCGTCAATTGACGTTTTCAGATGTTATTATTCCGCACCGGATGATTTGCCCTCGGGTGACGGCGCTTTTTCAGGAACCACGGCCGCCTGCGGTTTGGGGAGGGCCTTGCCGGTCTCGCGGTCGAACCGGTCTTCCCTGCGTGATTCCGGAATCGTGTCATTCTTCTCTTCACGCCACGCATCCAAATGCCCCCGGAGTTTCTTCAGAATTTCGGAATATTCCGGATCTCCCGCCAGATTTTTCAGTTCCTGGGGATCGGCATTCACATCGTAGAGTTCCTCCTCCGCTCGCGGCTTGATGAAGCAGGTCATCTGCTCGGGGGTCAGTTTTCCCGCATCGCGAAGGCGGCGCATTTCCTGAAATGTCATGCTGTTGACCGCATCGGCCGGCGGGGTGCCCGGTAGTTCGGGCCAGAAGTTGCGGATGTATTTGAACTGCGGCGTGCGGACAGAACGTTCATATGCTGCGAAGTCGTGCCAGTTGTGCTCGGCGAACACCTTGTCGCGGATCGTTCCCTTTGGATCGCTCAACAGCCGGACATACGACTTTCCCTGAAATGTCTTCGGGCTTGGAACCCCGGCCAACTCCAGGATCGTCGGAGCGAGGTCCACCGAACTGACCAGACTATCGCATGTGCTGCCGGGCTTGATATTGCCAGGCCACTGGACGAGGAGTGGCGACTGGATCCCGCTGTCATACACGCTCGTCTTGCACCGCGGAAACGGGCGTCCGTTGTCGGTGATGAAGAAGACGACCGTGTTGTCGAGCGCTCCCTCCCGCTTCAATTCCTCCATCACTTTCCCAACGTAGCCGTCCAACCGGCCGATCTCGTCGTAATACATGGAGAGATCCTTGCGGGTCGGAGGCGCATCGGGGAGATACGGCGGCACCTCGGTTTCCTCCGGTTTGTGCGGCACGGCCAGCGTGCCCTCAAAATACGGACGATGGGGATCATGCGCCGCAAACCACATGAAGAACGGCTTGTCTTTCGGCCGTTCCTGCAGGGTGTTCACCCATAATTCGCAGCCGCTGCCGTCTTTCTTGATACCGGTCTTGCCAACGTTGTCCGTGCGGACCAGATCGAACCGGTCCTCGACGGCCGGCCCGAGATGCCACTTGCCGGCCTGGGCGGTCCAATACCCCGCCTCCTTGAGCTTTTCGACGAATGTCACCTGCTCTTTCGGAAGGGGCATGTGGAGGCATTCCGCTCCGGTGTTGTGCGGATAGCGTCCGGTGATGATGCTCGAGCGGCTGGGGCTGCACGAGCTGCAGGTGTTGAAAGCGTTGTTGAACTTCATGCCATCCTTCGCCATCTGGTCGAGATTCGGCGTCCGCACCCCCTTGCATCCATACGGACCGGAATCTTCAGCACCCAGATCATCGGCGATGATGAGGATGATGTTGGGCCGGGTTTTTTCCGGGGAGGGCGTCTCGGCCGCAACAAGCAGGCTTGTGATCGATGTGAGGAGAACGAGCGGGAGTGTTGGTTTCATCGGGTATATGGAAAATGGGGTGTCAGGATACGGGAAAGGTTTGCCTCATTTGATTCCTTGGGTAGGCAATACACAATCCGGAGACTGGTGGGGTTTGAAATACTCATCATCGAACGGCCACACATTGAAACCCGCGAAGCGGAGCAAAGTTGCGCCCATCGGGACGAGGGTCACCGTCTGGCGGTAGTCGTCGCCGCGGGTGGCGTTGCGCATTACTCCTACGAGCTCGACCGGCGACAGCGCCCATGGGTTTTCCTCGCTCCCCTTGGGATTGCGGCGGAGGGAAAACCCGAAGTCCTTCGCGGAAGGGTCCACGAAGAGCCCGGTTGTATTGTAGGCGATATTCGGCACCACGTTGTATTCAAGAAATCCGGGCACGCTGAACTTCTGGGTGTCCAGCGGCACCATTTTCGAGGGCCAGGAACGGACGAACAGGAGGGGCCCGCGGGAGATGGCCATCTCTCCGTTGACCAACTTCTCCCCTCTGACGGGATTCTCAAAGTCCACCCGGACCGTGTCGCCGGTCTGCCAGGTTTTGGTCACCGTCCGAATCCCCTCAGCTTCGGAGACCTCCGAGCCCGGAGCCGTGATGGTTGTTTTCCCCGCCCATTTCGGCACACGGATGGTCAGCGGAAATTTCACGGGCTTTTTTGTGGTAAACTGGAACGTGATCGTGTCGGAGAACGGATAGGAGGTTTTTTCTTCGATCGTGACAGGCACCCCCTGGATGTCGGTGTGAACTTTCGAGGGACCGAAGAGCAATGCGGCCAGACCGCCATCCCTGACGGATTTCATCCACATCGCGCAGGTGTAGTAGGGCATGATTTTGACCGCGTTCGCCGAGCAGCAGGCCCCGCCGACATCGTGCGCGGGCGAGAGCTTGTGCCTGTGGGCACCGGCATACGGGATGTCGTGGGATTCCAGCGCCTCCGGCAGCGTGGCGGAGGAAAGATAGGCGATGCATTTCCCATCCGGCGTGCGAGCTCCCTGGGCGGCGTTGAAGACGGCGCGCTCGACCATGTCACCATATTTCATCTTTCCGGTTTTTTGGAGCGCGGATTCGAGGCTCGTGGCAAGCTCGGTGGTCGTGCAGTATTCGTATGGCTGGTCGGGCAGCGGAGCATGGTCCATCACCCCCTCGTCGCTCGCACACGACCCGCCCGGGGTGATGTGTTTTTTGACCTTGGCGAATGCGTTTTCCGCCGCCATCCGATACGGCTCGCGCCCATCTGCATAAGCCAGGAACAGCGGCACGCGGAGATGTTCGACCGCATGCACCCCGTGCCAGAAAAACGGATATTTCATGTTCGACAGGCTGCGGAGCTGGATGTCCATCGTATCCACGTCGTCCGAGCTGGAGTAGTCCTCGTAAAGAAACGATGCGAACTCCGGATACGCACGGTCGCCGGTCAGGCGGTAGAGCCACTCCAGAACGTCAACAAACATCAGGCAGTGCCCGTTGACCAAGCGATCCCGGCCCTTTCTTCCTGTCGCACGCTCTTCGGGAGTCAAATGGAACGGGCTGTTGTCCGGACCGTATTTCGACATGGTGAGTTTTGTCGCCTTGACCACCGCATCCAGAACCTTCTTGTCACCGGTGAGCTCGTAGTAGGCGAGCAGGGCGAGATACGTCCGGCTTTGCATCCAGAGTTCCCCGGTCATCCGGCTTTGAAACCGCTTTTCCGGTTTGATGTTCCCGATGTAGCCATCCGGATCGGCCGCCCCGAGAACGTCTTTCACAAAATCTTCGGCCTTCTTCTTCGCCACGGGATTGCCGGTCAGCCAGGCCATGCGGACAAACCCGTCGATCCAGTTCCCGCCCATCTCCCCTGCCCCTGCGTTGCCATTTTTCGTCACCCACGACACGCTCCCGTAATTCGGCCGCAGTTCGATGAAGTGTCCGGCCATTCCATTGACCGCATCATTGGTCATCTGCGCCCGGATCCAGCCCTCCGGCTCAACCGATCCGACGGGCAGCGGCTCGTAGGCGACAGACACCGGGGCACCATGAGAAAGCATGCCCGTGAAGACAATGCAGCATCCCAGAACGAAAGACTTTCTCATCAGGGGAAGGCGCCCTCCTCCGGAGCCTCAGGCCTTCTTTTTCTTTTTGGCGGCAGCATCGGGATTGAATTTCGGATTCGGCGTCGGCATCTGGGCCTTCACGTCCTCGCGCCATCCGTGGAGCAGCTTCAGCAATTCGGCAGTTTTCTCAGGCATCTTCGCCGCAAGGTCGGTGCGCTCGCCTATGTCGTCCTTCAGGTTGTAGAGTTCGGCGCGCATGTCCTCATACCACTCGATGAGCTTGAAATCGCCGAGGCGCACGGCCCCATACGGTGCGCCGCCGGAGCCATGGTAGTGGGGGTAATGCCAGAAGAGCGGGCGCTCAGGAAGCGAGCCTCCTTTGAGCGCGGGAACGATGCTTTCGCCATCGGCATGTTGTTCTGGCTTAAGCGGCAGTCCCGCCATTTGCAAAATGGTTGGGTAGTAATCCGTCGAAATGACCGGCGCGCTGCTGACGCTGCCCGGCTTGGTGACGCCCGGCCATTTGACGAGAAGTGGCTCGCGCACGCCGCCTTCATAAGGCCAGCCTTTGCCCATGCGGAGCGGCAGGTTGCAGGCAGGAGTGCCTTTTCCGGTGGAAAATCCCCCGTTGTCCGAGGTGAAAAAGACGATCGTGTTTTTGTCGAGACCCAGATCGGAAAGCTTCTTCAGAACGCGGCCCACGTTTTCATCGAGATTGTCCATCATCGCGGCATAGACCGGATCGTCCTGGATCTGGCGTATCGGGCGGCCGAGATCGGTTCCATACACCTCGCGGCCCGCTGGAAGTCCAGCCGCCTTGGCCTTGTATTTCTCAATGGTTTCCGGCTTCGCCTGCAGCGGCATGTGGACCGCATAGTGTGGCAGGTAGAGGAAAAACGGCCCGTCCTTCGACTGCTCGAGAAATTTCAGCGCCTCGTCGGTCAGGCGGTCGTTCAGATATTCGCCGTTGGGCCCGTCCGTGATGGCGGGAATCCCATACGGGCTGAAATACGAAGGAGGATGCCCCTTGCCGCAGCCACCGATGTTCACATCGAACCCCTGCTTGTCCGGCCAGACACCTTCCTCTTCGCCGAGGTGCCACTTGCCGAAAAACCCCGTCCTATAACCACCGGCTTTCAATGCTTCGGCGACAGTGACTTCCTCAAGCGGCAGGAATGTCTGAATGTCCGGACGGCTGAGTTTGTGGTCCGGGGTGTCCCGTAAACCGGGCAGCCAGTCGGTGAGGTGCAGTCGCGCCGGATATTTGCCAGTCATGATGCTCGCCCGCGTCGGCGAGCAAACCGTGCAGGCCGCGTAGGCATCGGTGAACCGCATCCCCTGCGCCGCAAGCTTGTCCAGATTCGGCGTCTCATGGAATGAGCTTCCGTAGCAGGCCAGATCCTTCCAGCCGAGGTCATCGGCAAGAATGAACACAATGTTGGGCTTGTCAGCTGCGGAAACCGGGCCGGCAAAGACGAAAAGCATCGCCGGATAAATCAGGGGAATCAGGAAGCGTGGGAATCTCATGGGAATATTTTTAGGAAAAGTTGAGGATGGAACCGGTCGGATATCGAGGTGCTTGCCCAAGGAGAACAGGCGTCCCGCCTGTTTGGAGACTGGCCTCCGCATGCGTTTGCCTTGCGCCATTCACAGTCGGGACGCCTGTGCTCCCTGTTTCTACCGGTCTCATCGGGGATTTTTCATAAATTTTCATGCGTTTGCCCCGAGCGCGGAGGCCTCTTCACTTGCCTTCCGCTGCCCACTTCTTCATGAGTGCAATGTTCGCCTCGATTTCCTTTCGCAGGGCCGAGGTCGGTTTCATTTTTTCGGTATAGGCGGCCATGTTGGTGTCATAAACCTTTTCCGACTCCAACCCGTGGTCATTCGTCTCTTTCATCCATCCGTCGAGCCGGGCGCGGAGCGTCTTGAGGGTTTCCGCATGTTTCGGATTCGCGGCGAGATTCACGGTTTCAAACGGGTCGGCCTTCACGTCGTAGAGCTCTTCGGGGGACCGGGTCGGCGAGAACAGCAGCGTCTCCTGAAGAGTGTCGAGCTTGCCCTGAGCATGGAGCTCCCGCAGCCGTATGATGATTTCCTTGTCATCTTTGTAGGCGTTCGGCTGGAGCATCGGCCGCTGAGGGAAAAAATTCCGGATATACTTGAACTGTTCCGTGCGGACGCTGCGGATGCGGTCGATCGTCTCATCGCACCGGTCGCGGGCGGCGAAGATGGCATCGCGCTTCACGTAGCCGGGAGCGAAGATGTCAACTCCCTGCATCCACTTCGGCACGGGAAGATGCGCCCACGCGAGCGACGTCGGCGCCATGTCGATCTGGCTGACAAGGTCGTCCCTCACGGCGCCGTGCGGAATGCCGGGCCCGCGCACGATAAATGTCATGCGGATCCCCTCGTCGTAGAGGAACTGTTTGCCGCGCGCGTGGCTGATGCCGTTGTCGCCCATGAAGATGATATACGTCTGATCGAGGATCCCCTCGTCCTCGAGACGCTTCAAAATCCGGCCGAGTTGTTTGTCGCAATACCGGATGCAATCGAGATATTCCGCCCAATCCTGCAGCAACACCGGATCGCGCGGATAGTAGGGCGGCAGCGTCACGCTTTCGGGCGGGGTCAGCGTCCCGAGCTCTTTCTCGGCAACATCGTGATACCATTTGGGATTGTGTCGATTCTTCCCTCCCCAGAGCTGGATCTGGGCGAAGAACGGCTGCCCCGGCTTGCGCCCCGACCAATCGCTTCCGTCATAGATTTTCTCGTCCCAATCGAAGTTGTAATCGGTTTTCCCCAGACCTTTGCCCTTCGGCGGATCGTCGCCGTTGCAGGTGTAGTAACCGGCGCGCTGGAACAGGGCGGGAACCGGTTCAACCCCCGCAGGTAATGAAATTTTATCCACACCGGGACCGCGGCTGCTCCGGTGCTGGTGGGCTCCGATGCTGGTCTGATACATGCCTGTGATCATCGCCGAGCGGGATGGCGAACAGACGGGAGCCGTCAGAAACGCCCGATCGAACTTCGTGCCTTCGCGAACGCACCGGTCGATGTTGGGCGTCTGGATCGTTTTCTCCCCGTAGCACGGAAGCTCCGCGCCGACGTCGTCCATGACAATCCACAGAACGTTCGGCCGGTCGGCGGCTAACGTCGTGCCGACCGACACAAGTGCAATGGCAGCAAGGGCGGCAATAGGGGTCAGGAAACGGGGGAGGGTCATCTTCATGGTTCGGGGTTGTAACATTTCGACATCGAAATGGTTGAAATCGACGGACGGCTCGGCGAGCCATCCCTACCGATTGTTGGTAGGGCGGTTTCGCCGAAACCGCCGAGATATTCCACCCATCACGCTGCGCATTTGGCATAAGCACCGTTGTCGGCGCTACAAAGTATAGTCACCTTTCCTGCTGGAATGTCTATCTTTGAAAACATCGTGAATCCGGAAAA
>QYQL01000139.1 GCA_007280915.1 Verrucomicrobiaceae bacterium
CCAGCCGTAACGCCCACACCACTGACAAGTTGACCAACCGAAATTCCAGTTGTGTCGGCCATAGCCACCGTCCTACAGCTGGTGGTAGTCGTCCCCAGTCTGTCTATGGAAGGATTCAATGTTAAGGTGCCCGTGCCGTTTTTGGTGATGCCACCGTTGGAGACCACGCCGGTGATGACGTCGGGTCCGGCATTGTTCACGGTGATGCCCCTCATCGCTCCGCCGAGATTGACCGTGCCGTTCAGCGTGATGACGCCCGTGCCAGTGGCGGCGAGGCCGAGGTCGAAGTCACCCCCGACGATGATGTTGTTCTGCAGCGTGCGGGCACCTGTGGAGTTAGAGGACAGTCCGCCGCCGTTGATGGTGAGCGTGCCTGTGCCCAGCGCGGTGTCGTTGCCGACACGGAGGACTCCCGAATTGAGGATCGTGCCGCCGTTGTAGTTGTTGCTAAGGCCATCAATCGTAACGTTCGCCGTCGAGGTTGCTGCTGCTAACGTCAGCACGCTGCTGCCGGTCAGGTTGCCACCCAGCCGGATGCTACCCGTTCCGTTGGCGCTTACCGTCAGGTTATTACTCAGCGTGATGTTGCCCGTATAAACTGTAGCGCTGCTGCCAGAGTTATAGATGGCAATCGTGTTGCCGGTGCTGCCGGAAGCCACCGTAATGTCATTTGCCCACGTGCCGGCACCAGTCGCCAGATTCACATTGGCGCTGCCGCCGGAGTCGCCCAGCGTGATCACTCCCGTTCCCGAGCCAGCGACGTTGCCCAAGGATAGCGTGCCGTTCTTGATCGTCACGCCGCCTGTGAAGTCGTTGGCACCGTTGAGCAACAACACGCCAGTTCCGTTTTTCGTGAGGCCTCCAGACCCGGTGACAACGCCGCTTACGGTCGTGCTGCCGCTGCCGGCAATCACCGGAGTGAAGCCCGCATTATTTATGCTGACCAGCGTCAATAATGTGGCGGCCCCCAATCCGTTGTTATTGACCAAGAAGTTCGTGTTGCCGGTGAGCGTAGCCGCCCCAAAAGTCACGCCCGCCGTGCCGTTATCCGGAACCGGGCCACCTTGGACGGTCAAGGTCTGCCCACCTATGCTCAATGTGCCCAGAGTGTAGGTAAAGCCAGCCAAACCAGCCCCCGAGCCGGTTCGATCACTCGTAATGGTCACATTGCCCCCCACTGTGGTATTGCGACCGTAGTTTCTCCCGGCGTTGCTGCCGAACTGCAATTCGCCGCCGTTAAGCGTCAGCAAACCGTTGCCCAGGTTGGTAGGAACATTCCCACCCGCCGTCCTTATAACTCCCGCATTCAAGGTCAGCCCGCCCGCAAAGGATTGGGCCGTGGAGAGGGTCAGCGTTCCCGAGCCGGTTTTGACGACGGCAATGTCACCTGTGCCTGTATTGATGCCGCCCGTGAAGGTGCCGCTGGCGTCATTGGACCCAACCGTGAGTGTTTTCGTGCCGGCGACGCTGTTGATGACTGTTCCCGCGCCGGAGAGACCGTTGATAGTCTGGTCGAACCCGGCGAGGTCGAGCGTTCCGGCAACCGACACGTCGCCTTTCCCGGCTCCATTTGCGATGGCATTGTTGACACCGAGCGCCAGGGTGCCCGCGCTGATGGTCGTGTTCCCTGCGTAGGTGTTGGCCTGGTTGAGAGTGAGGGTATTCGTGCCGAGTTTGGTGAGGCCGATCCCCCCGCTGAAGCCGCTGCCCTGGGCAGCGCCGCCGTTTGTCGTGTCAATGCCAATCGCGCCGCTGGTCTTGGTGGCGTTGCCGAGGAGGGCATCCACCTGCCCCATGGACCAGCCGGTCGTCACGCCATCACCGAGGAGTGTGGAAAGGGTGCCTCCATTGAAGACCACCTTGCTTGCGACATTGTAATTGGGGAGTGCTGCCGCCAGCGTGAGGGACAGCGTGCCGGAGTTGAGCGTCGTTCCGCCGCTGTAGGTGTTGGCGACACCGGAGAGGACGACCATACCGGCATTGACGGCTCCCGTGTTGCCGATGGAAACCCTGTATGCGCCGGTGATGTTGCCGCTGAACGTGGTGATCTTGGCGGCGGTGATCTGGGCGAGCGTCACATCGTTGCTGAGCGAGATATTCCCGCTGAAGGTCTGGCTGTTCGTCTGGCCCCGGATGGAGAGGATCCCCGAGGAACCCGCGCGCACGGTGACGTCGTTGGCAACCGTGGTCGCTACGGTAGAGTTCAGGGCCGCGTTGTTGGTATTTGAAGGTGACGTGTCGCCGAGGTTGACCGCGGCGGTTCCGAATGCCGTGTTGATTCCGCTGGTCACCATGCCCTTATTGATCGTGAGTCCGGTGGTGAAGCCGGTGTTTGCTCCGCTCAATGTCAGATTGGAGGTCGCGCTGTTCTGAATGACGCCGGTGACGGTTGAGTTGACGCTTACGACCGTCACCCCTCCCGTGCCCGTGCCGGAGTTGATAACCAGACCGGTGTTGTTGGCTGTCGAGAACGAGATCGTGCCCGCGCCGTTGGCGTTGAGCGTCAGGTTGCCGGTCATGCCCTGCGTGTTCCCGGTGATCGAACTGCTTGTCGCGCCCTGGTTCCAGACGAGGTTCATCGTTCCGGTGAAGTTGCCACCGCCGGTCGAGCCGTTGCCGATCGTGAGCGTCTTCAGCGCGCCGCTGTTCGTCACGTTTCCGCTGTTGGTGAGAAGCCCGAGCGTCTGGTCGTTGCCGTTGATGTCAAAGATACCCGGTGAGGTCACGGTGAGGTCATTGCCGCTTTTGATCGCGCTGCTGCCGCCCAGCTTCAACGTGCCGTTACCGACAGTCGTCAGGCCGGTGTAGGTGTTCGTGCCGCCAAGGGTGAGCGTGTTGGCGCCGAACTTGGTCAAGCCCATGTTCGCCTTGGTGATATTGGAGGCGTAGGAAAAGCTTCCGCCGGTGGTGTCCAGGCCCAGAATCGTGCCGGCAGCAAAGGTCACACTGGTGTTGGTCAGGAGGCCGTCAATTTCCGCGGAGGCCCATTCGCCAGAAACCGCCCCGACGTTGAGAGTCAGCGTGGAGCCGGCGTTGTTCACCGCCACCGTGCCGGTGCTGTAGCCGGGCAGCGACCCCGCACTTTTGGCCTGCAACGTGCCCGCGTTGACCGTCGTGCCGCCGCTATACGAATTCGTGGCGTTCAGGGTCAGCGTGCCTGAGCCCTCCTTGGTCAAACTCACCGCTCCTCCGCCAATCGCTCCGCTGACCGTCATCGTGCTGGCCGTGACCGTCACCGTGCGGGAGGCGTTCATCGTCACCGCGCCCGTGCCGGTGTCCCATGTGCTACAGCCGCCGAAAGTGAAGTTACCATTCCAGTTCATCAAGTTGTTTTTCGTGTTCGTCCGCGCGGCCGTCACGTCGATCGTCGTCCCGTCATTGATCGTCAGCGTCTGATTCCCAAGGGCTCCGTTATTACCCAAAACGAGCTTGCCCGCGTTGAGCGTAACGAACCCGTTGAATGTATTGGCGGCACCAAGAGTCAACTGCCCACTGCCATTCTTGGTAATCGTGCCATTTTGGCTGATGACACCCGCAAAGGAAATGTCTCCTGTTCCTGCAATAGTCAACGCCGAGCCATTGTTTGCCCCTGTTCCGCCGGTGGTGATCAGGTTCGTGCTGGTCACAGCCAGCGCATTGGACGAGTTGTTCGTCCACGTTTGGCTGCCGCTGAGAGTGAAGCTGATTCTGGTTGCCGCAGTTGTTCCCGTGAAAGCCACTGTTCCCGCAGTCGAGTTGATCGTGAGACCTCCGGTGCCCAGTGTGATCGCCTTGGCACCGCCGCTGATATTTTGGAATGAGGTCGTGCCGGTGTTGTCAAAAACCATGCCTCCGATCGGAGTGGCGACATTCACCTGAATCATCTGAGCGCTGTTTACATTGCTGAAAACCGCGGTGTCGCTCGCCGTGGGCGGGTTTGGTGTGCCAGTCCAGTAATTCGTGTCTGTCCAAGCGCCATTTGCTGTGAATGCATTCCAATAGACTGTAGCGCTGAAAGCCGAAGGCGCAGCGAGCAAGGCAGCCAGGAGAAAAGCGGAAAGCGGAAGGCGGAAAGCGGAAAGCCATCGCGGGAGCGATTCGTGCGAAGGGAGCAATGGTTGGCCAAGGGTGGGCAACCGAAGCGAAGCGGAGTCACGTGAAGACCGCAGGGTAGCCGCAGCGGCCACGGAAAAATCACCGCGCAGCCGACGGGCAGCGGAATGGCAGATGGGGTTCATGCCGGGTTAATTTATCTTGGGAAATTACTGCTTAAAAACACATCAGGTTGTGTAAACACGTTCGCGCTTCCATTGCGGAGCGTCAACAAAAACCTGAAATCGCAACAAACAGGACCATCAAAAGAAGATGCAGAAAACAAGATCAATGCACCAATTTTTTATTTATATATGTGTCTTTGCAACATCGTTTTATACGATTAGCATGCATCTCTTAACAAGATATGTTATCAGAGAGTTTTTTCGCACATCACAATTTGACGGCATTTGCCAATTCTTATACATCTCCATCAGGCAACTTGTTATGCAATGTTGCGTATTTGATGATTTTGCATATTGCTCCATATCAGTTGACCTTATGAAAGCCAGCGTTCTCATCTCAGCAACGGACATTTGCTCCTGAGACCCGCAGAAGGGTTAACCGCAGATTTTTAAGATTTGCACAGATTGAGGAACCTGTGATGTCCGGGCGCTGCAATAACGAATTCTTTCAGTGAGTTACCCCGGATACAAGATTGGCAATGGTCATGCCGCCTCCGGCGGACTGGATCGAATTGATTGAACCACTAATAAAATAAATGATTCCGCCGCCAACGGCCGGCGGAGGGAGAAGAGGCAGAACCGGGATTCCGGTTCGCTGGTCTGCGGGAACAAACCATCTCGCAAGTGGACTTGCAGAGTTGTTTCCTCCCGCAGACCGAAGATCGCGCGCGATCTTTGCCTCTCTTCCCTTCAGATAATACTGTAGGACGGGGCCATTGGCCCGGCCAGATGAGTGGAGATGAGTGGACAACTTTGTCGTATGAAGCTGCCGACGCAGGCGGCTCGATACATTGCCTGTTCTGCCTCTAGCGGATGAATCAAAATCGAGCCTTCTTCAACCAGCGGGGGATTTTCCCCGGGCTTGCGAATCGAATGCGGCGTGGATCAGGGAAGCGACGGCGAGTCCGAGGAGCACGGCGAGCATCCTCCGCCAGGAGGCGAAGAGAAACTGCTCGGGACGGGGAAGGATGGTCGCCGCGACGGCGAAGAGGGCACCGCCTTGACGGAAAAGGGAGGCATTGTTCGGAAGAGAAACCGCCAGCCACTCGAAGCCGCCCATCACGATTGCCATGGCCAGAAGAAAAACCGCGAAGTCGTTACCCGCGCCGGAGACGACGGTGAGGAAAACAAGGGAAACGGCGACTCCGAGAACTCCACCGGCAAGTTTTTGAGGGATGCCGCCGCTGGACGTCAAGGCAAGCGAGGTGACCATGGCGGCGATGCTCATGACGACGGATTCGGTGGGTATCGTCACGCAAGCAGTGACCAGGGTGAGAACGCCTGTGAGGCCGGTCAGCCAGTAGGAAGGCAGGGATCCGCAATCGCGTTCGCTTGTCGGGCAGACGCCGCGTGCGAACCATGTGGCCGCGACCGCGATGGAAAGAGAGGCCGCATGTGCCGAACCCGCCAGCAACCCCATTTGCGGATGAACAATCCCGGCGGAGAACATCCCTCCGATCCCCATGGCAAAAAGGATTGCCGCGCCTCCGAATTTTGAAAAACCAGCCGCGCCGACAGCGACCGCCACTCCGAAAAGCGGCAGGGAAAACCAATACTGTTCGGGCAGGGCGACGAGAAGAAGGACTCCACACAACGACCCGGCCCAGGCCGCGGCAATGCGTTTGAAAAAATCCGCCGGCTGCGCGAAGGCGATCCCCGCGGTGAGCTGCGCGGCCAGAACGGCGAGGAACGGTTGGGGAACGTGTAGGGCTCCGACGGCAAAGGCGGTGCCTGCGGTGGCCAGGGCCTGCCGGATCGCGGCGCGACCAGCGTCAGTCATTTTTCAGGGGCGGGAGAAACGCTTCGCCCGGCTGCAGCCGGCGCAGACGTTCGAGGTCGGGAGTGCTCCGGGTATCCACAACCACCGCCGCCTTTCCGCCCATCCGCAGCGATGGCACGTCGCCTTGCTCAAGGATGATGCGCACCGGAAACCGCTGCGCAAGCTGGACAAAATCAAATGTCGGCTCCACACGCGAAAAGACCCCTTCCCCTCCGGGTGTTGAACGCGAAGCCGTCATTAAGGGATAAACCGCACGGGAGATCCCCTGCACGATCCCCCGGATCGGGGTGCCTCGGCTCGCCATCAGATAGACGCTCACGCTCTGTCCGGGGCGGATTTTTGCGAGGTCGGTCTCGCGGAAGTTTGCGAGGACAAACCAGACCGAGGAATCCACGATGGAAAAAACCTGTTCGCCGGCCGCGGCATAGGCGCCGGGAGCGATCTGGAGATTGGTCACATGCCCGTCGCACGGCGCATAGACTTTGCAATAGGAAACCTTCAATTCCGCATCGCGCAGCGCCGCCTGCGCCTCCTCGACACGGGTGTTCCGGCCTTCGAACTCCCCGAGCTTGTTACGGGCGCGCGCCACGGCCGCCTCGCCCTCGCCGACCAAGGCGACCGAACTCTCGGCATCCGCCTTTGCCTGCTGCACCCGGTCGGCCGATGCAAAGTTACCCTCGAGAAGCGGCTTGAGCCGCTCGTAGTGGGAAGCGGCGTATTCCGCGCGGGCGGCCCGATCGCGGAGCGTCGCCTGCGCCGCGACGATCTCATCGTCGAGCGCGCGGACCTCGAGGCGCACGAGTTCCAGTCTGGCGCGAGTGCGCGCCGCCTCCGCCTCGTAGGACCGGGAGTCCAGCTCGAAAAGAAGATCACCCCGCTTGACCGCCTGGTTGTCCACCACATGCAGACGGACGATCGAACCGCCGACCTGCGGGGCGACGCCCGCAACATTGGCCCGGACCTCCGCGTCCTCGGTCCGAGGAAAACTCACAAGGTTCCGCCATGTCAGAACAGCCGCCACCACGGCAAAAAATAATATTCCGGCGCGCAGTAGAAATACCGTTCTCATCGGAATGCGAAGACGAACAGCCAAGTCCAGCAGGTCAGGGCAACGAAAAGGCCGGAAACCATCAAGGGGGCGGGACGCAGCACCGCGTCGAATCCGGTGCGACCGGCCAGCAAATGGATCAGCCATGTCCCGATTGCGCCGACAACCATGCAGGCAAGCCATGCGGGAAAATACGCCCCGGCCACATCCACCAGCGGATCACCCTTGATCAATGCAACCAGTCCGGGCATTTTCATGGTGCCGATGAGCATGGTTATGCATAGCCGATGGCGGAGGGTTTGTTCAACGCCAATTGTGGCGGCCCTCGCTTTCTCCACGTCATCGGCCGCGCCGGTTGCGCTGGAGCCACGGGATTCCGCGATCCCGCGTTTTTACGAAAAGGCAACTTACGACCTCGGCTCGCTCATCGACCTCGGTCTTGCGACGCATCCGGCCACGAGAGCCGCATGGTTCCAGGCACGCGCCGCGGCGGCCGCGGTCGGCGAGGCCCGGGCTCCCTACTATCCAAAGATCACCGCGGGATTCGAGGGCGGGAGCGACCAGTGGTATACGCCGTCCGCGAATGCCCCGGACAACTTCCGGCGAGAGCAGGCGACCACGATCTTCTCGCTGGAATATCTTCTGCTCGATTTCGGAAGGCGGGCGGCAGAGGTACAGAGGACGCTGGCGGCACTCGATGCCGCAGGGCTCACCTATGAACGCAAGCTCCAGAAGGTCGTCTTCGACGTGCAGCGCGCGTATTTCGCGCACGAGGCCGCGCTCCAGCGCCTGGCGGCAGCCGCCGCAATGCTCGAGGCGTCCCGCATGGCGGATCAAACCATCAAAAAGGAAGTCACCACCGGCCTCTCCGCAACTCCCGACCTTCTAGCCGCACAGAAAAATCTTCTCGAGGCGGACTACGAACGAGAATCGGCCGAGGCCCTTGTCCGCACGACGCTCGGGAATCTCTGCGTCGCGGCGGGGCTCCCGGCAAACTCCCCACTGAAGGTCACCGGCTCCAATCTGCCCGCCTCCACGGCCGGACTCCGGGAATCGGCGGGCAAGCTCATCGAGTCCGCAATCGCATCACGGCCCGATCTTGCCGCCCGCGCCGCAGATGTCCGCGCACGCGAGGCCGCCACCCGACGCTCCCGCGCCGACTTCCTGCCGGAAGTCCGGCTCGAAGGGAAATACGCCTACTCCGCATTTGAATACGACGCCCGCGCCGGAAAAGTCCATGGCTCGTATGCGGAGGACCTGAACGGATACGGAGCATTTCTCGTGGCAAAATGGGACCTCTTCGATGGGTTAGAGCGCGTCTCCCGGCTGAAGAAAAAGAATGCCGAGGAGCAGGCTTCGCGCGAAGATCTTGACCAGGCGCGGCTCGATGCCACACGCGACGTCTGGACCGCCTATCAGGACAACCTCAGCGCCGCCGCGCGCGTGGATTACGCGGAAGGGTTCGTCGCCTCGGCCGAAGAATCGTTCAAGGCCACCCGCAAGGCTTATGACACCGGACTCGCCACGGTCGCGGAATTTTCCGAGGCCGCCGGACAGCTTGCTCTCGCGCGCTCGATCCGGGCCGATGCCGTCGCCGGATATTCGACCAGCCTTGCGGCGCTCGCCTTCGCAGCCGGCATGCCGCCAGTGAAGGAGCAAGGGAAGTGGGAAGGCGGAAAGCGGAAGTCGGAATGACGGGGCGCACAGCGCCCGCGAGCCGCGCTTCGCGCGGGATTCTTTCCACTCCGCGTTCCCGAGCATCCCGTCCCTCCCCCGCTGAACACTGAAAACCTTTCATACGCCCCCTCTGAAAAAGGCGATAATATGAGCGGTCCTTTCACGCATCCGAGGGTTTCCTCTTTCCATAGTCGGTCTCTCCGCTACCATGTCTGTATGAGCGCAATTGCAAGCAATCTACGAAATGCGAAAGTGCCTGCCACCATAAAACCCCACCAGGGCTTCAAATCGGCTGGGTCGCCTATTTTCTGGCGGCGGCCTCAGAATCCCGATCTCGACCGGGCAGGAGATCTCTTGTTGGCCAACTTGGAGAAAATCAGAAAAGAAGCGAAATCCCGTGGCGATTCTCGTTGATACCGGGGCGCTGGAGTTACTGCGCCGCGAATCGGCTCTGGTTCATAAACTGGCCATTCGGTTCTATCCTCCGGTTATTTGTTCCCATGTGGCGGCCGAGTTTCTTTACGGCCAGGCCCTCTCAAAAGTTCCAGCCCCGGCAATGATGGAAGCAAGAGAGTTTTTGGAGTCCTTTGAAATCCTTGAACCGAGCCTCCGAACCGCATCGATCTATGCGCGGCTTCGGTCAAATCTTAGAACGCAGGGCATCACCATTCCCGATCCGGACTATTGGATTGCGGCTCATGCAATCGAAGAGCACATTCCACTTGCAACCACGGACAAACACTTCTTGAGCATTCCAGAAATCGACCTTCACTTCCTGTCAAAATAGCCCTTCCTCCCCTCCCCGCTGAACACTGAAAACTTTTCTTTCGCCATGAAACTCACCTATTTCGGACACTCGTGTTTTCTTGTGGAGAGCGGCGGACACCGTCTGCTCTTCGACCCGTTCATCACGCCGAACCCTCTGGCGAAGGACGTGGACATCTCGAAGATCGAGGCGGATGCGATCCTGCTCTCCCATGGACACGTCGACCATGTGGCCGATGCGGTTGTTCTCGCGAAACAGACTCGTGCCACCGTCGTCTGCAACTGGGAAGTCTCGGAGTGGCTCAGCCGGCAGGGGCTCTCCAATATCGCCCCGATGAACCACGGCGGGGCAAAAACCTTCCCGTTCGGTCGTGTCAAAATGACAAGCGCGATCCACTCGAGCACGCTTCCCGACGGCACTCCCGGAGGGAATCCCGGCGGCTTCGTCGTCGAACTTCCGGAAGGCACTTTTTATTACTCCGGAGACACGGCGCTCACGATGGACATGAAACTCATCGCGGGGGAATTTGCGATCCGTTTCGCCGTCCTTCCGATCGGCGACAATTTCACAATGGGCGCCTCCGACGCCGTTCGTGCGGCCGGATTTGTTGATGCCAAGGTGGTCGTCGGAGTCCACTACAACACATTTCCTCCCATCGAAATCGTCAAGGAGGACGCTCTCGGGACGTTCTCAAAAGCGGGTCTGGCACTCCTGCTGCCGGACATCGGGGAAACCGTGGACGTCTGAGACCACCTCTTGAAAATTATCGGACTGGAACGGCCAGTGTTGTAGTCGCCCCGCTTTGACTCGCAGGCTCGCCCCTTCGGGCTGTCCTTCGGACAGTCTTTCTCCCTGCGGTCGATTGTCGGGGCGCACGGCGACAACCGAGCAGCGCGAGGAAGACTGTCGCCAGACAGCCCCGGAGGG